>NZ_JBEWTB010000002.1:300000-522500 GCF_040549045.1 Endozoicomonas sp. NE40
GATGAAATCAGGACACAAGTTAACCGCTGGCTATAACAATGACGACAACAACAAACCGAACAAAAAAACTGGCACCACTGATTATTCTGCTGCTCTCCCTTGCCCTGCTTATACCGGGCATTACTCAGCCATTAATCACCCTGCAGGCATCACTCAGCCACCAGGCCCTGGTGGAAACAGGTAAGACTCTGGTTGAACAGCAGGACATGCACCCTGCCATGAAATCCATGGCCAGCCAGTTTCTGGGTAGCCTGAGAGTCAGCGGTGACAGCCTGGTTTACGACAAGACCCGCAGCATCCTGGGAACCGCTGAAGACCTCTGGCAATTTGGCTATCGCTTTGTTGCTATTCTGATTCTGGTGTTCAGCGTCGTGATTCCAGCCATTAAGTCTGTTCTGCTGATGGCCGTCTGTTTTTCACAATCATCTGCCACCCTGCTCAAAATCAACGCCATGCTAAGCAAATGGTCCATGGCGGATGTCTTTGCCATGGGAGTGATTATTGCCCTGCTGGCAGCCAATGCCGCCTCGTCGGAAAGTGCTGCGATTAACTTCAATGCACAGTTACACAACGGCTTCTACTGGTTTGTTGCCTACTGCCTTTTATCCAGTGCTGGATCTCAGGTTCTGGTCAGAAACAGTTCTGAGATAAACTGACCATGGCTGTGTAAATTCCAATGCAATCGACTCCATGAACTAGACTTCTCTTCGTGTCATCAAACGATGACGTTTACTTCTACAAAGTCCAGTTCAAGGAGTCCAGTTTATGCACACTCCTAAAGTGCTGTCTGTATTTGCAGCGTTTTTTGTTTTCATACTCAATACGGCGTATGGAGGGTCTCTTTCAGGCAGGGTCGAAGACGATATTGTTTTTAGTTTAATTGTCACAAATGACGGCAATATAAAAGTGATATCCGAATATACACCTCCAAATGTCAGCAATTCAGAACCGCCAGCTCCTTCACCCGACTCCCGCTCAGAAGAAGAGCAACCCGCAACAGAGGAAGAACCTGGAAATGAAGAAAAAGAAGTTCCCGATACAGAAAAAGAGGCTTCAGATCAGGTAGTTAATGCTCCTCAGGAAGGAGAAGAGCCTTCCGAAGGCTCTTCTGATGAGATAACTACAGAAGCTCAGAAAGAAGAATTGCTTGCAAATGAAGCGACAGATCAGACTGGCGCAGAGCCTCAGGGGACGCCCAGTGTTATCAATGACATCGACCAGGTCTTATTAAGCTTTTACGGCAACCTGGAGAATCTGACACTCAGGCCAGTGCCTGATGCTGATGGCTGGTTCTCAGTCGTTGATGAGGAAAACCCATCAAGCAACCCTGTGTATCTTTCCATCGCTGATTCTCAGGGAGACCAGAACGGCTCCGATAGCGAGAATTCTGGTGAGTCGTTTTTCAGTCGAGTCAGCAGCTTTTTACGGGAAGACAACCACTCTGAAAATAACAACGCGGCTGCCCAAGCTCTTGCAACCGTACTATTGACTCCTGCAATAATCCAACAAGTTCAAAACATGATGGCTCAGGCAGCGGTTCAATCGTACAGCCTGCGCCGGACTCGAATCGGCACCACCATTCATAGTTGCTTAGGGAGATGCTTTAACAGTTATTCTGGTTTGGCGGTCACAACTGTAGAGGTAAGGGTGCCAAGACCCGGCCAGGGGTATACGCACAGCCATGAAGCATTCTCACATTCCGTTTCAGAATCCGGCGATGGTACCCAAATCGTTTACAGCTCCAGCCAGGGAACAGGGAATTATAATACGATGAACGTCACCATTGTCATTCCATACTCTTACGATGCACATGCTCTTGGTGTAACAACCGCTTACTGTAGCGATGGCAAGGAATGTGCTAGCAAGAAGAAGGACAAAGAGGATGACGATGGAAACCCGGATGGGAAAGCACCTGGTGAAGGGCTCCTGCGTCGTACATATAATTATGCCTCAACTTTACTCAGCAGAATGGCAGGAAAAGGTAATAAATCAAACCAACAAGAAACTTCATCCAATACAGGAAAGGAAAAGCAAAGCTCTATGCATCCAGTCAACTCTGTCCTCGATCTACATAATTCCCTTACCGGCAATCACTACGACACCAGTTATCCAAACACGGAAGAATTGACACTATTAACGTTAAAACACGAAATCAAAGCTAATAATTTGCTTAATAAGGCCGCGAGAGCCCATTCTGCTGTCGGTTTAAATTCAGGTTTAAACCCTGCCAATCAGGCAAAGCCCGGGATCATGGGCTTTTAAGAGAAACGTCATCCCATTATTACAACACCTGATCACTAAACCTTGATTGATCAGGTGTTGTGCAAATCATTTAATGGTCCATCTGCTGAACCTGCAGCTCCAGCGCATCAATCGATATTTTGATTTCCATCAGGCAGATCACCAGAGAAACCAGCAGAAAAAGCAGGCTCAGTCCGAAAATAATAAACCCCCACTGAAACAGGTTTAAATGCAGCAAAAACATCACCAGCACACAACTGATAAAACTCATGATTCCGGCTCCCTGCATGTGTTTAATCAGCTTCATTCGCCGCCGCAGGTTTTCCAGCTGTCCCCTGATCACATGACTGTCCGGATTATTCTGGTCTTCTTCGTGTAACGTTCGGATCAGAGAGGCAAGTGCCAGAAACTTGTTGGTATAAGAGAGAAACAGCAGAGAAATTGCCGGGAACAACAAAGCTGGCGTGGTAAGGGTCAACTGCATAAAACAACCAGTAAGGCCAAATAAAAAAACTATTATTTCGATAAATACTTAACTGTCAAATCATTTCAAACAGCTTTTCATACTTATCAAAGCCCTGGCCTCTTCCGCTTAAAGAGCTCCAGCTGCAAAAATCGCTCTGGCGCACGCAGATCAATCAGCCGCACCCCCAGACCCAGCAACCGGACCGGCTTATTACCCCGTTCCCATGCCCTGATCATCAGGGTTTTGAAATGCTCTTCAGCATCCTGGTCATCCCGGTCTGGAATCTCTTCCAGTGTCGTCTGACTGAAGTCTGAAAATTTAACTTTTACAAAACGCTTCTGCACAGCGTATTCAGAGTTGATTCCGGAAAACCGTTGCGCCAGATCATCCAGCAGAGGCTTTACCTTCGCGACAATATCAGCCTCGCCGAGAAGATCAGTGTCGTAGGTATGTTCAACCGAAAGGGATTTACGCCGCCGCCCGGTTTCCACCGGACGTTCATCCACCCCGCGAGCCATTTCCCAGAGACGCTCACCAAAAGTGCCAAACCAGCGACACAGTTCCAGGGGAGAATACTGTCGTAACTGACCACAGGTAAAAATACCTTTGTTGTGCATTTTTTCAGCGGTTACTTTACCAACGCCATGTATCCGTTCAACCGGAAGCTCAAAAACAAAGTTCTCAATATCTGTGGGCGGGATAACAAATAAACCATTTGGCTTATTCCAGTCGCTGGCAATTTTGGCAAGAAACTTATTGGGTGCAGCGCCTACTGAAACGGTTATACCCACCTCTTCCCTGACCGCCCGCATAATGTCCTGTGCCATAAGTGTGGCACTGCCTTTGCATAACTCAACGCCCGTAACATCAAGGTATGCTTCATCAAGCGACAGAGGTTCGATAAGAGAGGTATAACGCTGAAAGATGTCGTGCATCTTCTTCGAGGCTTCTTTATAAATATCAAATCGTGGAGGAATAATTTTTAATTCAGGACATAACCTGATGGCCTGAAACGACGCCATGGCAGAACGGACTCCCGCCTCTCTGGCCGCATAACTGCAGGTGGCGATCACTCCACGTCGTTCTGGCCTGCCTCCAACGGCAAAAGCCTTTCCTTTTAACGAAATATCTTCACGCTCTTCCACCGAGCAATAAAATGCATCTGCATCTACGTGCAGAATTTTACGATTTTCTCCGGGTAATGAAGTAGAAAGCTGATCAGACATAACAGGTCAGTTACACAACAGGTTCATTACATCTATGTTACTGATTCATTGGCTTAATACGCAAGAAAAACTGTTTTTTTATACAGTACAAAAAACCTGCTCAGACAAATATGGAACAAAAGTACTCATTTTTGGCAATAGCCACTTCCCCGTATTCCCATGTTATCCAGAAAGGCGTTGAATGCGCTCCACTGACTTCATTGCCGGGCCAGAAGACCAACATTCATCCAAAGTCCGATGATGACTCAGGCAGGTTCCTTTACCGAGCCATTCCTCATAAGTGTGCTGAGCCAGTGTACTTATGAGGAATGCCTCATAAACCTTGTTGTTTAAACAACATTGCTATTTCAACAACGTTTTCCAACGAGAGAATCACGGCACTGCAAATGCGCTTTACGATTTTCAATACACCGGTTATTCGCCCGTTATTTGTCCTGATTGCCAGACTGGGACTGTTTTTGTCCGGCTGGAAAGTGGAAGGTAAAAAGCCCAAGGCGCCAAGGTTTATCCTTGTTGCTGCACCACATACCAGCAACTGGGATTTTTTCTATGGTATTGCCATTGGCCTGTGTACTGGCGTTCACTGTTACTGGATGGGCAAATCCAGCCTGTTCTGGGGACCTTTTGGACCCATCATGCGCTGGCTTGGCGGCATTGCCGTCGACCGCACAAAACCGAAAAGCATGGTAGAGCAGACGGTTTGTGCCTTCAAAGGCAACAAACAGCTCCGTCTGGTTATCTGCCCGGAAGGCACCCGTGCCAGAGGGGATCGCTGGCGCACCGGTTTTTATCATGTGGCTAAAAACGCTAATATTCCCATTGTTCTGGGATATCTGGACTTCAAGCGCAAAGTAGGTGGCTTTGGTCCAATAGTGAAACCGACCGACAACATGGAAAAAGACCTGTGTGAAATTCAGGCCTTCTATGAGGGAATTACCGGCAAGTTTCCGGAGCGCTTCAGCCCGGTACAATCCCAAAGCTGCTGCACCCAGTACGCAGACACACCAGCAAAAGCTGTGATCGCAAAATAATTCTATTGCCGTTTCGTAACTGCAGATTATGAAAACGGCATTTTCATAGCAAACTAGCGCTTTACACTCCCCTGACAAGATGGCAATCTCAATGGTATGGAACACACCATAATAATTGCTGACGACCACCCCCTCTTCCGGGCTGCACTGCAGGCAGCGTTACGGCAGGGGCTGATAAATCCCGAGATACACGAGGCGGGCTCGATAGCGGCGCTACAGTCAGTGCTGGGACAGGTTCCCAGCCCTGACCTGATCCTGCTTGATCTGCACATGCCCGGCGCTCATGGTTTGTCTGGCCTTATCTTTCTTCGGGGACACTACCCCGAGGTACCGGTTGCCATCGTTTCAGCCTCCGACGACCAGCAGGTCATCCAGCGCGCCATGCAGCACGGTGCTCACGGTTTCATTCCAAAATCCTCACCACTGGATACCCTGAAAGAAGCGATCGGCAGAATACTGGATGGCGAAGTCTGGCTACCCGGCAATATGGCAGGTATCGCCACGCAGCAGGAAACACCGGATATCGAACAAAAGCTTGCTTCCCTGACTCCGCAGCAGTTCCGGGTACTGGGCATGATCAGTGAAGGTCTGCTGAACAAGCAGATCGCCTACGATCTGGAAGTGTCAGAAGCCACGATCAAGGCTCACGTTACCGCTATTTTCAAAAAGCTGGGGGTTCGTAACCGCACCCAGGCGGTTATTGCCATGAAAGAGCTGGAAATTGATCAACCCGGTAGCAATTCACCCAGCGAGTCACCTGGCGAGTCACCCAGCAATTCACCCAACGAGCCAGATAACAATCAGGCTCCGGATATTTGAGCGACAGATGTCAACAATGCCCTGAGAGCTGCCGGTTTAACCGGTTTGCTGAGAAAACGAATTCCCAGCTCCAGACATTGTTCACGCAGATTCTGGCGGGTAGTCGCCGTGATCAATACCGCCGGAATATCATGTTCGCTGAGTTCCCGAAGCTGCCGGATCAGTTCTATACCGTTGCAACACTCTTCCAACTGATAATCCATCAGCAACACATCAGGAATCTGTCGTTCAATAAGTCGAACGGCCTGATCACGCCCATCAGCACACTCAACCGTACAGCCCCATCGCTGTAACAGACTGGACATTCCCACAAGGATGTCTTCTTCATTATCAACACAGAGAACCTTCAGGTGACTCAGGGAGCTGGCTGGCAGCATGACCCGATGCTGTTGCACAATCCTGCGCTCGACCGTATCCAGGCAAACCGAAAAAACCGTTCCTTTCCCGGACAAAGAACGTAACCGCAGTTGGTGCCCCAGTACATCGGCAATGCCTTTAGCAATGGAAAGACCCAACCCCAGCCCTTTGCCATCCTGACGCAGTCGTTCAAACTCACTGAAAATCAGTTCCTGTTTATCTTCCGGAATGCCAGGACCATTATCCCGAACCTCTATTCGCAACTGTCGGCTACTGGTACGACGTACGACCAGCATGACTCTGCCAGGGCTACCATTAGAGCTACCATCAGAGCCGCTGTAACGAAATGCATTGGTGAGAAAGTTCTGCAACAGCCTGCGCAAAAGATTTGGATCGCTGCGTACCCAGGCGACTGTCGACACCAGTCTGAAATCCAGCCCTTCCTGCTCAGCCAGTAAATCAAATTCAGACTTCAATGGCCCCAGAACCTCTGACAGACAAAACTCACGAATACTGGCCCGTAACTTCCCGGCCTCAAGCCTCGACATATCCAGAATATCTTTCAACAGCCGCTCGGCGGATTCCAGAGAACTGTTTAAATGAGCGGTCAGGGCATGGGCTTCATCCGGCAGCTGAGACGATTCCAGCGATGCCGCAAACAGGCGCGCCGCATTCATTGGCTGCATCAGGTCATGGCTGACCGCCGCAAAAAAACGCGACCGGGAACGGTTAGCCGCTTCGGCCTGAGCCCTGGCCTGCTCCAGCGCCCGGTTAAGCTCAGACAGCTCCATCGTACGTTCCTGAACCCGCTGTTCAAGACTTTCATTCACGTCTTTAAGAGCTTGCTCAACCTGTCTGAATTCGGTGATATCGGTGAAACTCATAACAAAACCACCGCCCGGCATCGGGTTGCCGCGAATCTCAATCACCTTGCCATCAGGATGCCTGCGTTCGGACTTATGCGCACAACCTTGCTGCATAAAACCTACGCGTTTCAGCACATGCTCTTCTGCCGAACCGGGGCCACACAGCCCTCGCCGGGCATTATGGAAAATAATCTCCTCAACCGGACGACCCACCGTAATCAATGATTCCGGATACTTAAACAGTTCGACGTAACGACGGTTCCATGCCACCAGTTGCAGGTTTTTATCGACAACGCTTACCCCCTGTTCCAGATTTTCAATAGCGCCCTGCAACAGCTCACGGTTAAACTGCAGCACTTCTGATGCCTCATCAACAATCGCCTCAACATCCTCAAGGCGCATCTGTCCACCAGCCAGTGACGCTTTCATGACCACCTTGGCAGAAGTTGCCCCCATAACACCTGCCAGCAGACGTTCAGAGGCCAGCAGCACTTCCCTGTCCACCAGGGCGGTTCCGGATACGCCGTTGAGCTGCCTTTCCATCAGCGCTTCAACCTTACCGGCATCCACGAAACGTACCAGCAACGCCTGTAACTCCTCTTTCGTGACTCTGGCATTGCGATAAGATTCCGTATCACCCTCTGACACATTCATAAACTGATGCGCCTGACGCAGCTCCACACCGGAAGGCCGGAAACAAAAACAACCGGCAATATACAGCAGGCTGTTAACAACAAAAGCGATCAGAGTTCCACTGAAAGGGCGGGAGGTGGCTTCAAAACCAAACAGCGACTGAGGCTTTAACGCAGACAAACCGAACAGGCCATCCTGCATGATTGAAACAGGCAGCCAGCCACTCTGAACAAACAATGGCACAACCAGCGTAAAGAGCCATACCGAAGCGCCTCCCAGCAACCCCAGATAGACCGCTTTGTGGTTACTGTCACGGATATACAACCCACCCAGAACAGCAGGCAACAACTGAATAGCGGCCCCAAGTGACAGCTGCCCCAGCCCCGCCAGCCCCGGTATGCCAGTACTGCTCTCCATAAGCCGGTAGAGCATGTACGTCAGCAGCAGAAGTGCAATGATGACTGTGCGACGAACATTCAGCAGCAAACCACTGAAACGATAAAAGTTGCGCTCATCATTCCGGGAGCTGCGCAAAATAATTGGCATTAGTATTTCATTGGACACCATGGTGGACAGTGAAAGGGTTGCGACAATCACCATGCTGATGGCTGCCGACACACCTCCCATATAAACCAGAACCGACATAACTTCTGAACCAAGAGCCTGAGGCAGAAGAATGACGTAGCTGTCGGCCGATACCGTGTTCCCAAGTACCTGTTGACCGGCATAAGTCAGTGGCAGTATCAGGACACTGATCAGCACCAGATACAGGGGGAACAACCAGCGGGAACGATGAAAATCTTTAATATCCGAATTCTCTACAACAATCGTGTGGAACTCTCTGGGTAGGCAGATTACGGAAGCCATCATGATAAAAGTGGGAAAAATCAGGACATCAAACCAGTTGCCGGGCGGCTGCATCCAGTCACGGGTATCCGGTAGCTGAAACGACGATTCTCCCGCGCCAAATACCTTCCAGCAAACCCAGCCCCCCACCACCAGAAACGCCGTCAGCTTCAGAACAGACTCGAAAGCAATAGCCGTCATAACACCCTGCTGATGCTCGGTTGTGTCTATCCGCCGGGTGCCAAAGATAATGACAAACACTGCCAGCAGTGCTGTAACCACCAGCACCAGATCCTGAAAGTTAATACCGCCCTCTCCCCGAAAAGACAACAGATCAAACCCCATGACAATGGCTTTCAGTTGCAGGGCAATATAAGGCAGAGACCCCAGCACCAGAATAAAGGTCACCAGTGCGGCAAGCCCCCGGGACTTACCGTGGCGGGAAGCAATGAAATCAGCAATAGAGGTAATATTGGCTTTTTTACTGACCAGAATAAGCTTGTTCAGCACTTTCCAGAACAGTGTGAACATCAGCATCGGTCCCAGAAAGACCGGTACAAACGACCATGGTTCAGTACTGGCCTGCCCCACTGTGCCAAAAAAAGACCACGAAGAACAATAAACCGCCAGCGACAAGCCATAAATATAAGATCGCCATTGTGTTTTTTTTCTGAGGTCAATGCGATCCCCGTACCAGGCCACTCCAAACAAGCCTGCCACATACAACATAGCAATCAGTGCCAGTAACCAACCCGTCATATCAGTAATTTTTCAGTTCATGTTTTTTACAGGCAGTTATACACGGGTCTTCGACTAAAGTCTCATGGTGATATGACCTTTGACTGCTAATTTTCTGTCTCGTAACCGGATTGTACAGTGTGAACTCAGTTCACAAACTAACGCCCTGTGCGATTCTGGTTACTAGCAAGTAGGTGCTATTGGCGGCAGGTTTTACCCACCGCCTTTTTTGTTTGTAAATTGTCCATAACTATACAAACAGCTGCACAAAGGGCTAAACAATGGCCTGTCAGGAATAAGACAAAGGTCTAATTCCCCGGAGCGATACCATCCGTAAGATTAGTCACTGACATCCGAACACTATAAAAATAACAACATCAGGATACATTGTATGAGTACCGGTACCTCCCACGGCACTGTTTACCCTGTCTCTCCAGAACTCAAGGCTCGTTCACTGGTTGATAACGAGCGCTATCTGGCCATGTATCAGCAGTCGATTATTAACCCTGAAGGCTTCTGGCGTGAACATGGCCAGCGGATCGACTGGTTTAACCCATTTACAAAAGTAAAAAAAGTTTCATTTGACGATCACTTTGTTGATATCAACTGGTTTTACGACGGTACCACCAATGCTTCCTACAACTGTCTGGACCGTCATCTGGACACCAGAGGCGATCAGGTAGCCATTATCTGGGAGCCTGATGAAGAAGGCGAAGCACGCAAGGTTACCTACAAAGAACTGCACGAACAGGTTTGCCGCTTTGCTAACGCCCTGAAAAGTCAGGGTGTTCGTCAGGGTGATGTAGTCGCCATCTATATGCCAATGATTGTTGAGGCCATTGTAGCCATGCAGGCCTGCAGCCGCATAGGTGCTGTTCACTCTGTGGTATTTGGAGGTTTCTCACCGGAGGCTCTGGCTGGACGAATTATCGACTCCAGCGCCAAAGTGGTGATTACTGCCGATGAAGGCGTCCGTGGTGGCAAGAAAGTCCCACTCAAAGAAAACGTTGACGAAGCCCTGACCCACCCCGGTATCAAGTCCATCGAAAAAGTCATCGTTTATCGCCATACGCAAGCCGACATTGCCTGGCACGAACACCGGGACGTTTCCTGGACTGATATGACCGCCATTGCGTCTCCTTACTGTCAGCCCCGGGAAATGAATGCCGAAGACCCTCTGTTTATCCTTTATACCTCAGGCTCTACCGGCAAACCTAAAGGCGTTCAGCACACAACTGGTGGCTATCTCGTTTATGCTTCCATGACCCACGAATACGTCTTTGACTATAAACCGGGAGAAGTTTTCTGGTGCAACGCTGATGTCGGCTGGGTAACGGGTCATTCCTACGTCACTTACGGCCCGCTGCTTAATGGTGCCACCATCGTTATGCACGAAGGCTTACCCAACTACCCTGAAGTGAACCGGATCAGTAAAATCGTCGATAAGCACAACGTTAATATCCTCTATATTGCTCCAACGGCCATTCGGGCATTGATGGCGGAAGGCGACAAAGCGGTAGAAGGTACAAGCCGCCAGAGCCTGAGATTGCTGGGTACCGTGGGAGAGCCCATTAACCCTGAAGCCTGGCACTGGTATTACAAAACAGTGGGGGAAGAACGCTGCGCCATTGTTGATACCTGGTGGCAAACCGAAACCGGTGCTGCCATGCTGACACCCTTGCCTGGCGCAACAGACCTGAAGCCAGGTTCTGCGACCCGTCCTTTCTTCGGTGTACAACCCGCCCTGGTGGACAACGCAGGCCTGTTAATTGAGGGAGAAGGAGAAGGCAATCTGGTTATCCTCGACAGCTGGCCAGGCCAGGCAAGAACGGTATTTGGCGACCATGACCGCTTTATCCAGACCTACTTCACTCACTTTAAAGGCATGTATACCACGGGGGATGGTGCGCGCCGGGACAAAGATGGCTATTACTGGATCACAGGTCGTGTTGACGATGTACTGAACGTTTCAGGTCATCGCATGGGGACAGCAGAAATTGAGTCCGCCATGGTCGCCCATAAGAGTGTTGCTGAAGCGGCGGTGGTTGGCTTCCCTCACAACATCAAGGGCGAAGGTATCTATGTCTATGTTACTTTGAACTCCGGTACCGAATATTCAGACGAGCTGAAATCTGATTTACGACAGTGGGTTCGTAAAGAGATCGGCCCTATCGCCACACCCGATATTATCCAGTGGGCGCCAGGTCTGCCAAAAACCCGTTCAGGAAAGATCATGCGTCGGATTCTGCGCAAAATTGCCTCAGGCGATTACGACAACCTGGGGGACACTTCCACCCTGGCCGACCCGACTGTAGTCGATCATCTGATCCGCGACCGGGCTCTGGCCAGCTAAACAGGCACTGCGGCCGGTGGAGAATACCACCGGCTAGCGCCTCTGCCTGATTACTCACTCATCGCCGTATAGCTCGTTGTATAGCTCCATACTTTAATGCCCTCCTGTGTAAACCAGTTAATTATCCAGTCACAATAAAAATCTTATATTTTTCAATAAAAAAGAAACTTATTATTGACTTTAAGAATGATCGTCCATAAGATTCGCACCTCGTTGATGCGGGGTGGAGCAGCCTGGTAGCTCGTCGGGCTCATAACCCGAAGGTCGTCAGTTCGAATCTGGCCCCCGCTACCAATTTTATACAACAGTGTTTTTTACTGTTGTAACAACGACGGTCACACTTACCAGTGCAGTGATCAGTCTACAGACTCTTTTATAGACGCGTTTTATAAACTCGTTTTATAAAGAATGGATGCGGGGTGGAGCAGCCTGGTAGCTCGTCGGGCTCATAACCCGAAGGTCGTCAGTTCGAATCTGGCCCCCGCTACCAATTTTATACAACAGTGTTTTTTACTGTTGTAACAACGACGGTCACACTTACCAGTGCAGTGATCAGTCTACAGACTCTTTTATAGACGCGTTTTATAAACTCGTTTTATAAAGAATGGATGCGGGGTGGAGCAGCCTGGTAGCTCGTCGGGCTCATAACCCGAAGGTCGTCAGTTCGAATCTGGCCCCCGCTACCAATGTTATACAACAGTGTTTTTACTGTTGTAACAACGACGATCACATTGACCAGTGCAGTGATCAGTCTACAGACTCTTTTATAAACTCGTTTTATAAAGAATGGATGCGGGGTGGAGCAGCCTGGTAGCTCGTCGGGCTCATAACCCGAAGGTCGTCAGTTCGAATCTGGCCCCCGCTACCAATTTTGCACAACAGTGTTTTTACTGTTGAAACAACGACGATCACATTGACCAGTGCAGTGATCAGTCTACAAACTCTTTTATAAACTCGTTTTATAAAGAATGGATGCGGGGTGGAGCAGCCTGGTAGCTCGTCGGGCTCATAACCCGAAGGTCGTCAGTTCGAATCTGGCCCCCGCTACCAATGTTATACAACAGTGTTTTTACTGTTGTAACAATGACGATCACATTGACCAGTGCAGTGATCAGTCTACAGACTCTTTTATAGACTCGTTTTATAAAGAATGGATGCGGGGTGGAGCAGCCTGGTAGCTCGTCGGGCTCATAACCCGAAGGTCGTCAGTTCGAATCTGGCCCCCGCTACCAATTTATTGATATTTCAGACATCAATGTCAGATCTGATTTTCAATTGAAAATTTTCAAATTTAGATGCGGGGTGGAGCAGTCTGGTAGCTCGTCGGGCTCATAACCCGAAGGTCGTCGGTTCGAATCCGGCCCCCGCTACCACCATTTGATCAAATCGGCTTGTCCGGTTTTTTTGTTCTTCAGGTCAATGCAATCCTCCGATCTCTCCAATCAGCCCAAAACCGCTCTCATTGTTGAAGGCGGTGGTATGCGAGGCGTATTTGCTGCCGGCGTGCTTGATGCTTTTGCCGACAAGAGACACAAGCCTTTTGCTGGCTACTACGGCGTTTCAGCTGGCGCTCTCAATCTGCTCTCATTCCTTTCCGGTCAGCGAGGACGAAACCTCGACATTTATACCAGTACCTGTCTGGAACCCAACTTCATCAGCCTTGCCCGTCATATTCGCGGTGGCAACCTGTTCGATCTGGACTGGTTTTTTGAAAGAATCAGCAAGCAGTTTACCATTGACAGCCGTCGCTTCTATCAGACTCTCGAAAGCAGTCACATGACTGTGGTGACAACCTGCACCCGCACCGGCTATCCGGTTTATCACGAAATAACACCGGATACTGACAGGGACGACCTGTTCAATATCCTGAAAGCGTCCAGTGCATTGCCTATGATTTATCGCTCTCCAATCCATGTTGACGAGCGAACATTGATGGATGGCAGCCTTTCCGACCCTTTGCCTGTCATCAAGGCCATTGAAGACGGCTTCAAAGACCTGGTCATTATTCGAACCAGAGAAAGCAACTATCGGAAAACGACATCGTCCAGCAATCGCCTTCTGGCCTGGCAGTTTCGCAAGCAGCCCGCGCTGTCCAGCCTGATTCGCCAGCAGTACGCTATCTATAACGAAACGCTCGACCAGCTTGATGATTTTCGGGAAAAAGGTATTTCTATCACCGAAATTTGCCCGGAGACGCCACTTAATTCGACCCGTAGTACACGCAACCGCAATCGACTGGTGGCTGACTATCATCGAGGTTATGCCATTGGGTATAACCTGCTGGGTCAGGACACCCCTTTAACGGAGTGACAGGCATTCAGCCTGTCCCCCCCCTTTCTTCAGACACCTTACCTCTTCATAAAAAAACAACCCTCTGGCGTTCTTGTAATTCCCGACTAGGCTATGTACTGCCAGCATTCTCGACAGTAATTTACGGTCTATGCCGTTACGAGAGGTTACTTATGTCCAGACCCGTTCTCGTCCCCATTGCACAAGGCTGCGAAGAAATTGAAGCAGTGACCATCATAGACACTCTGCGCCGGGCTGGAGCTAAGGTAACGGTTGCAGCCTGTACCAGCGATGACAGTCTGGATATCGAAGCTTCCAGAGGCGTAAAACTGACCGCTGACACGCATATCAACCATTGTCGCGACAATACTTTCCATATGATAGCGCTCCCCGGCGGCATGCCCGGCGCAGCGAACCTGAGAGACTGCGAACCTCTGATTCAGTTATTACATGAACAACAGCAGGCTTCCCGATGGTACACCGCTATTTGTGCTTCACCCGCCGTTGTACTGGCACACCATTCATTGCTGGATAATGTCAGTGCCACCTGCTACCCCAGCTTTCTTGACCAGCTTGAAGGCGCGCTTCCCCGACCAACCGATCCGGTTGTTATCGACCAGAAAAACAAAGTTATCACAGCCCAGGGACCAGGCAATGCCATGAGCTTCAGCTTTGCTCTCATTGACGCTCTGTATGGCAAAGACACCCACAGACCTGTCGCAAAACAGATGATCGCCGACTGGGCCATTCACTAAGAGTCAATTCACTGAAGATTGAGTAATGTTGAAGCCGTGGCCGGAAGTGCTTGAGCAATGAATCCGAGTTCAGGATTTCATTTGATCGACTACTTATGCTTATATTGGAAATAAGGGTTTAGAAAAAGCCAGTACGGACGCTAGCACTACCAATAATAAACCTGAGAGGTATGCCATCAATGGAAAGCGTTATCTTAATCGCAATCAGTGCTTTTGCTCTTTATTATCTCAGCCTTAAGCAGGATCACATGGCTGACACCATGCTTGCCGAAGCGTTTGATCGGTTCGAACGCCGATACAACAACGTGACTTATTCCTGTCACGAATCAACAGTCGTCAAAAAAAAACTGTTCAGCTTTCCAGACGTACCCTGCATTCCTTCTATTAACTTCAATGTTCGCGCCCTGTGCCTGACAGAAAGCGGGGACTGGTTCTGGTTTGACGCCAGCATTCGTCTGATGAAAATCCATTCTACCAGTATTACACCGGCAACCAGCCAGGAAGCCAGCGAAGCCCTGAAGGATGACCCGGAATGTTTCAGCCGCTATTTTTCTGACAAAAAGCCAGCCAACCATGCATAGCCATACAAACGACAGTACAATAACAACAGGATGATAACTACGAACAGGTAGCGGAAAGAATGGTTCCTTTAGCTGTTTACGCCACCAGCAAAGTACTGAGTGGCGTTTTTTTCAGGAAGCCGCTTCTAATACCAATCGCAATAATTAGCTATTCAACTCCTCACTGCGCAGCTCTTTTCTCAGAATTTTCCCAACCGGCGTCATGGGAAGCTCATCACGAAACTCAACCTGCTTCGGCACTTTGTAGGCGGCAAGGTGCTGGCGACAATATTCAACCACTTCGTCTTTGCCCAGTTCTTTATCCCGGGCAATAACAAACAGCTTTACCGCTTCTCCGGTTTTCTCATCAGGCACCCCAATGGCCGCACAGTTATCTACCTTGTCAAAACCACTGACAACATCTTCAACTTCGTTAGGGTATACATTAAATCCGGACACCAGGATCATATCCTTGATGCGATCAACAATGCGCACAAAGCCGTCTTCCTGAATAACAGCCACATCTCCCGTTTTCAGCCAGCCATTCTCATCAAGCACCTCTCTGGTGGCGTCTTCATTTTTCCAATAGCCTTTCATTACCTGCGGCCCTCTGACGCACAGCTCTCCGACTTCATTGACGGGTAATTCATTACCACTGTCGTCCAGTATCTTCAGGGCAGTATCTGGAACAGGCAAACCGGCTGTTCCCAGCTGCGACAATTCCCCGATTGGGTTAATGCACACCGCCGGGGTACATTCAGTGAGTCCGTAGGCTTCTGAAACACGACAACCGGTTACCTTATGCCAGCGCAGACCAGTGTCTTCCTGCAGTGCTGTTCCTCCAGACAGTGTGAACTTCAACCCCGAAAAGTCACACTGACTGAAATCAGGGTGATTCATCAAACTGACAAACAGCGTGTTAAGCCCAACAAACCCTGTAAATCGCCAGGGCTTGATAAATTTAATAAAGGTTGCCGTATCCCTTGGATTAGCAATAAGAATATTGCGATTCCCAAGGTACGGCATACACAACAGATGTACGGTAAAGGCATAGATATGATAAAGCGGCAGAGGCGCAACAATAATCTCTTTGCCCACTTCCAGCCCCTGCTGTCCGGAACCCATTTTCTGCGACAGAACCTCCTTGGCCTGTAGCATATTGGCAATAAGATTACGATGGGTCAGTACGGCTCCCTTTGCCACCCCGGTGGTACCACCGGTATATTGCAACACCGCCGGATCATTCAGGTCAGCCGCTTCCGGCGGCTGATAGGGCAAAAGACTCCCTTTTTTCAACACCTCACGAAAAGTAATGGAAGGTTTCAGCCCATGAGGCGGAACCATTTTTTTCACATACTTTGCTGCAAAGTTAATCAGTTGCCTTTTGGGCGCAGGCAACATATCTGCCAGCTGGGTGGCAATCAATACTTCAATACTGGTTTCTGAAACCACTTCTTCAACCAGATGCGCAAAGTTTTCCAGATACACCAGCGCTTTTACATCAGAGTCCCTGAACTGATGCAGCATTTCCCTGGCGGTATAAAGAGGATTGGTATTCACTACCACCAGCCCGGCTCTGAACGCGCCATAAACCGCAATGCAATACTGCAACAGGTTGGGCATCTGGATGGCAATCCTGTCCCCGGGCTTCAGGGCAGGACAGCTTTGAAGCCAGGCAGCAAAATGCTGGCTGTATTGATCAACATCAGCAAAACTCAGAGTATGTCCAATGCTGGTAAACGCCGGGCGACTTGCATTTTTGGCAAGCATACTGTTTATCAGCGCCAGCACATTTGGATAACTGTCAGGGTTAACAGAGTTATCAACCCCTTCGGGTCGCTTGTCATTCCAGAAACTGGTTTCCATTGGTTACTGCCCCATTATATTATTTTTATCGTTATGGATGGTCAAATTACCAGCGCCTCAGGCTGCTGAACATCAGGAAACTACCGCGACAATATTAAAAGCAACCGACAAAATATTCCAGAAAACATCATCATTCACCCACAAAATATCACCTATACACCTCTATGACTTCAGGGTGGTAAAGCCCTGCGTATTCACTTACTCTAATATTGAGTACCACTATTAAGTACCAGCACGGCTCCGGATCAGGATGATCAGATCAAACGACAGGGACTGCAAATCACCGCATTCAGCCATTGATTCCTTCCCTCTCGCCCGCGTTATAACTACGGCGAGGTGCTGCCGTGGGTGAATACTATCTGAAGATTCTGTCCGGCAATCACATTGGTGCTGAAATACCTCTGGAACCGGGACAGTATTCACTGGGGAAAGATGAAAGCTGTGACCTGGTTCTTAGCGATGCCTCTCTTCGTGACAATGAGCTGATTATCCAGATCACTCCTGAAGGACAGCTCAATATTTTTCCTAAACACGAGGAAGAACCGCTTTATCACAACGGGCAGCCTGTTGAAAAACCATTCACCATGGCGGCCTTTGAGGTCATCACTGCCAGCAATCTTTTTTTTACACTTGGACCGGCTGATGCAGACTGGCCAGATATCACGCTGCCCGAGCTGCAGCGACCAGAGCCTGAGGCAAAGTCAGAAGAAATCGATAGTGACTCCACCTCTGAAGGAGAAGACAGTGATGACGGACTTCCCGACGTTGACCTGGACGAAGATGATGGCAATGAAGATGATGTCGACGACGATCTTGAACTGGGCGATGAAGCGGACTTCCTGACCAGTGAGGAAGATTCTGACGATGAGAGCAACAAGCCAGCCCCTCCCCCTGCGATCATCAAGAAAATTCTGATCGGGCTACCTCTTGGCCTGATACTCATCATTATACTGCTGGCAGTCTTTCTCATAACTGAAGAAGCCCCCCAAACTACCGCCCCCGAAAACCAGCCCATTGATTACGCTCAGCAGGCGAAAACCGTCAGGGATGAACTCAACCAAAAACATGTTCGGGTCAAGAAACTACCTGACAAAAGCGTTCTGCTGACAGGCTACACCAACACCCTGAAAGACAAACAAAACTTTCTGCGTAACCTGCGCGAGCAGAACATTCCCTTCACCTCACAGCTGGTGATTATGAACGAGCTGCGAGCGAGTGCTGACGCTCTGCTGCAAAACCGGGGCTATAGCGATATACGTCTGGAACTGGACAATACGCCCGGCTCTCTGGTCATGACCGGTTATGTCGCCAGTGCCGAAGAATTGACGAATTTGATCGATATGCTCAAACAGGAAATCCATGGTCTGGTATCTATTGTCGACCAGGTAGAAAATCAGTCGAGCCGACTGAATACGCTCAAGTCCATGCTCAGGGAAAAAAACCTGAGCTCCCGCATTCATCTGGTGCAAAAACCCAATCTTATTACTCTAGAAGGCCACCTTTTGGACGATGAACAGGTATATAACCTGAATGATGTTGTCTCTCGTTTCAGGAAAAGGTATCGGGACAACCCTGTACTAAAGGTCGCCACTCGCTCTGCGAACAACAATAAAGACCAGAAAGCGGGGCTGCTGCCCTCCCTGAGAATCCGGGGAATCAGTATGGGAAGGGTTCCGTATGTCATTATGGAAGATGGGGGCAAGTACCTGATCGGGGCAAAACTGGCGAACGGGTATATAATTGAAGATATTAACCTCGACTATCTTTTATTAATAAAAGGAACTGATCGGGTCAAATACCGTCTTGGAGGGAACCGTGACGGACAAAAAAAACAGTGAGATTATCAACCTTTCCGGAACTGAAGATCTCCTGCTCAATGACAAAAGCGGCGAATATCGTGAACAGCTCCTAAAGCAGCTGATGGATGAAGCATTTCGCCTTAAAACGCTTGTCGATCAGGGCAACGCTCCCGACGAATTTGAAAAAAACACCAGTATGATGCTGGCGTTACTGGCGGCTGCCGACGTGGTAGACCACACCTGGGAAAAACATCACAAACAGCCCTCAGGCTGACAGCTCAAAGGGAGCATAAACTATGGCTCAAGGCGGAACAGGTGGATCAACGGGCGGCGCTACTGGTAATAACTTCAATTTCGACCAGATACAGTCTACATTCGGCCAGAAAGCGAACGAGCTGGATATAGAGCTGAAAAACAAAATCTCCACCATGGACCCGAACAGCACCAAAGACATGGTCGCTTTTCAGGTCGACTTTAACAAATACATGATTATTGAAGGTCTGCGATCCAGTATTATCAAGTCCATCAAAGATACCATCCAGAGTATTATCCAGAAACTGTAGGCACAGGGAGAGCTTAAGTCATGGCTGACGATTCACTGATTAAAACATTGGCAGACATCGGCTTTATGGCCACCTCCAATAATATGTCCAAGCAGGCCTTTGCTATTTTTTATGGACTGGAAAAAGCTCGCCCTGACAGCCCTGTTTCCCACATCGGTTACGCCTTCCAGTATATGAACAAGAAACTGCACAAGGATGCACTGGATATTCTGCACAAAAAAGCCCTGCCTCTGGATAAAGACAACCCGACTACCAAAGCGTTTATTGGTCTGGCACTGATGTTTGAAGGAAGAAACAAGGAAAGCGAAGACTTTCTATCCGAAGTATCTGCTCAGGACGACGACAGCGCCAGAATCATGGCCAAAGAACTTCTGGCTCACATTCGGCAAAGCTAAGCCCCACTAACCAGACAGCGACTCTCTGATGGCCTGTCTGACATCTTCAGGCATATTCCAGCCCGGTACCAGCTGTTGTGTAAACCAGACATCAAGCATACCGACATAGGCTTCAACAAAACGATGCCTGACCGCCTCATCTTTCAGACCGTCCAATAACTCCCTGACGCTGTCCATGACATCGGTATTGAAGTATTCCCCGGCAACCGATTCTGTAAATCCATCGTATAGCCGAACAGAAAGCTCTCGTCCTCCCATCAGGCTGGTGTAGATAGGAAGCTCAAGCCCGAGGATGCTCTCTGCCAGAGAATCATCCAGAAGCGTCACCGCTTCCTGCCACTCGGGCTCAACCCATCTCTGACTCACCTCCCCGGCCAAAGTCATCCTTCTGGTCAACCGATGCACAAAAGCATCAATACGCTTATTATCCAGCGATTGCAGGGCTGAAGCTGTTTGAATGTCACACAATAATTTCTTGGCTTCATTAAGGTTCATAAACGGCTGGTAGCGAATCTGATAACCCTCAAGCCCGGACAACAATGCCTTACATTCATCACTATGCTCTGCCATAGCCGCTATAACCTCAGCGAACCCAGCCAATATATCCTCAGCAAACCGGGGCATGGGATTGCAATCCAGGCTATTCTGCCCCTCTATCGTCAGCAGATGCATCAGCACAGGCTTGAATTGCTGGGGCTCAACCTCAAGCAATTCACCATTCACCAGCTTAACAGAACAGGAGGCAAGCCTGGCTATATGAAAGTCCTGCCACAGATGGTTCAGCCCGGTCACCTCTAAGCTACTGCCATCAAACCCTCTTAAGAAAGCCGTTTCTGGCTGCTTCAACTCATTCAGCAACCTGTGATAGCACCCCCTGTGAAAGGCGGTTTTCGGGTCAATCAAATAAATCATGCCATTACGGCTGATCAGGTTTTGCTGGTGTAAATCCGCCACCCCCAGCAGCAACACATAAGCCAGAAGACCACCCGTTTGACGGTAATAATTCCTGGCCTCATCCGTCGACAGAGTTAGCCCCGATTCATCATAATCCAGAAATTCTGCATAACCATAGTGAACCTGCCTATCAGCAACAGACTCCTGTCGACACAGAAGCTGGTGTGTACCTATCTGAACCTGTGACTGAACCTGTATCAACCACTGATTAACCTGCTTAACCACCTGTCCATCCGGATCAGTCAGTGCATGATCCACTCGCATATCTCTTGCCTTGTAAACGAGCTTCTGGCCATTATCAAAAGTCAGCAAAAAGACCGAGTATTCCCGATGATGCGAAAAGAAATCGACCCCGGCCAGAGCGCCAGCCTGACTGCCCCAGACCTCGCCGTAGGTCGATTGAATACTCTCCATATCCTGCTGCACCCTGCGCAACAGGCAGCGAACACTGCGTAAATACCTGAAAACCAGCACCCGATGGGAACGATACCAGTACGGCCAGGACCGGGCCAGAAACTCAACCCCACCCGCCTGCTCCAGCGCTTCAAGCACTTCGCTGTAGGCGGTCATTTTCTGCTCCCGGGCAAACCAGCCAATGGCCTGAAGCAGCGCACCATCCAGAATACTGACCAGCTCATTCCCCAGAGCCAGCAGCAACAAAGGTTTATGCTCATTAAATGGAGCAACAGCCTTCGACAAAACAGCCATACCGGAAGCCAGAAAGGGTTGCAAAAGATGTGCTCGTCTCTGCTCAGGAAAAGTCAGCTTATAATCATCACCTGAATCATCAGAGTGAATCATTTTGACAAAAGAAGCGCTTTCAGACCCGGCTTCCGACAACTTTAACAGCTGGTATTTCAGCATCCACGCAAGGGTAAAACGAATCGACTGCCCCTCATGCAACGCCTCCAGGGATGCAACTGTTCTGGACTGAATACATTGTTCCAGCAACTGATAGATAACGTCCTGATCCAGCCATCCCTTAAGCTCGGAGAAATGAAAACCATGTTCCGACTGAATCAGAACCCTCAACCCACGATCGGTTGTAACAAGATTTCGGGACAGCTCCAGCTGTTCAGAAGGGTAGTGACCAAACACATTATGAAATGCCAGACCGGCAGGCCGCCCCTGACGATAAGCGACTGAAGCCGCCTCTTTTCCCAGCGCCACCGCCATTTGCTGATAAGCATCAATCAGTCCTGGCCAGGCAAACTGCTCAACAAAATGCCGCCTTCCGGCTTTACCTGCCTGTTGTCGTAAACCATCATCCGTCAACAGACCTGCAAGCACATTGACCAGAGCCTCGATATCAACAGATACACTCTGAGCTTCGATCAACCGGGCCTGCGGCGCATGCAAAAGACTCAAAGAACGATTAACAGCCTCATTATTCACACCCATCGTGGGAATCAGGTAACCATTCACTTCGTTCTCTACCAGCTCACGGTAGCCATTCCAGTCAGACAGAACGACAGGCACTTCATCACGCATGGCTTCCAGAGGCGTTATTCCAAAGCTTTCCTGCACATTATCAGCAAGAGACACAAAAACATCCGCCGCCTTATAAAGCTGATGTTTTTTGCTTTCATCAATCGACAACTCAAAGCGAAGATGGTCTTCAAGGTTTAGCTCATAGGCTCGCTTCAGCAGCGACTGCACATAAGGGCCACCAGCATCCCCGGAACCGGCGATCACCAGCAGAAAATCATCAATCCGCCACGCTTCAACCAACTCATTCAGGGCAAGGAGCAACGGGTGAATGTCCATTTTATCGAATGGCGATAAGCGCCCAAGACAGAGAAGTATTTTCTTATCATCTGGCAGGTTCAACGACTTTCTTACAGCGTCTTTACTCTCCTGACATTCAGAATCCACTTCAAGACCCAGCCCCTGCTGCTCAAGCCGCCCACGATAAGGAAGCGCAATCCCCAGACTGTCACTGATCGACGCCGAAGCGGTCGAGAGCAAACGCTTGACCACCTGCCTCTGGGAAACAGAACTGCACAGAATGGCATCGCAGCTTTTCACCGGCGACATCACCAGGTCCTTAATTCTGGAGAGCCCCGGATCATCACTCATCGTATGAGCTCTGCCCACCACAGGAAAACACTTCGGGGCATGGTGGTCGCGCAAAGCCACCAGGTCTGAAATATACGGATCACCGCAATGAAAAACGGCATAAAAGCATTGGGAAAAATAATCCGGTAACTGGTGAACGCTGATCAGCCTGATCACCTTATCTGAACCATAGGCATCAAAATGCGGTTGCCATGCAGATCGAAACCCTTCAATCTCCGCTGGCATCAGAAACAGGTGCAACTCGGTAAACTGACTGTGGCGAACAATCGCTTTCAAAAAAGAATCATTAGCATTCTGAAGCCCGTTATACCCCAACTGCTTTCCGGGCCTGTGGGTAACGAGACAACCAAACAAACCATTTTGCAAAACGCTCATCAGGCCTCCCGTCAGGGCATGATCATAACGGGCGCAGAAGGCATAGTCAGCGCATCTTCATTAATCAGTGTCAGAATATATTCAAAGTTATTCGCGAACTCAGCCAGGGCTTCTTCAATAATATCTTCATTAAGCCCAAGCGCCGTTCGGGTCGTTGACAATGAGAGTTCGTCCGAATCCGGTTCAATACATAAGCTGATTCTTTGGGTCTGGATCAACCCCAGATGCTTCTGCAGAAGCTTCTTGAGAAGTTCTTCCTGCTCATCGGCTCTGGAAGGTAATTTGGCGATAACGCCGTGGAGATAGAACTTGCCATTCGCCTGAAAGCAGGCAAGCTCAATACGATCATCAACGGAAATGTAGTAACGGTTGTCTCTGAACTCCAGCTCCCCCATCTGGTTGCGCCGGGCTACAGACTTAATCAGATTATCAAAGCTCATAGCATCCCTGCTTGCTTGATACCCCACCCACCTCCCGGATAACCTGACGGAATTCCGGAACTGTGTATCGAGGTAGAACGAATGAAAGACATCCTTGTCTTTCGCCTTCATTCTTTCAGTGTAGGGGGTTATTCCTTGACAAGTACAGTATCTTCAGGGGTGTTTGAATAGCCTGACAACTTGCGGAACAACATCAGAAGCAGACCAAAGACCACCAGAGCTGTAGTAAAGCCTGCAGCTGCAGAATCTGCCATACCCATGACCAGGTAGCCCGACATGGCAACCACTGCGACACCCAGAGCATAAGGCAGCTGAGTCGTTACATGGTCAATATGGTGGCAGGAAGCACCGGTGGAAGAGAGGATCGTCGTATCAGAGATCGGAGAACAGTGATCACCAAATACCGCACCCGCCAGAACCGAAGCCAGCATCGGCAACATCATGGAGATCTCTGCCGCAGCAGCCATATCACCCGCGATAGGCAGCATGATACCAAAGGTACCCCAGCTGGTTCCGGTAGCAAATGCCATGGCGCCGGACACCAGAAACAGAATCATTGGCAGATAGCTGGGTTCCAGAGAAGAGCTGCTGACCAGTCCTGCCAGATAACGGCCGGTTTCCAGAGAGCTGATCACATCCACCAGCATCCAGGCAAAGACCAGAATGTAAATCGCTGGCAACATGGAGCGCACACCTTCAATAATGGCCTTGCTCCAGGCCGGACCGTCCAGGTCATGACGAATCATGCGCACCATGGTAACCGCCAGACCAATCAGGCCACCGTATACCAGAGAGTGAACCACATCCGTATTTTCAAACGCGCCCAGGACAGAGAATGCCTCACCCGCTTCGGACAGGGCTACACCGCCGGTAGCAATCAAAGAGGCGGTCGTTGCAATGACCAGAGTAACCACCGGAATCACCAGGTCAGATACCGTACCTTTAGAGCTTCTGCCCAGCTCAGCGCTGGCACCAGGAGGAGTGCCTTTGCGGGCATCATACAGTTCACCTGCACGGGCACGACGCTCGTGGGTACGCATGGGACCAACATTCAGATCCATCCAGGCACTGCAGATAACAAGCGCCAGAGCAAATACTGCGTACAGATTCATCGGCACCATGGCAACGAAAGCAGAAATCGCACTGATATCGGTGATTTCATGAGTCGCCAGAATCGTACCTATCAGGGCAATAATGTAGGCACCCCAGCTGGACACCGGCGTAATCACACAGACAGGCGCCGCTGTAGAGTCAATCAGGTAGGACAGCTTGGCACGGGATACACCATGGCGATCGGTCAGGGGACGGCTTATATTACCCACAGCCAGACTGTTAAAGTAGTCATCAATAAAGATAATCACACCAAGCAGAACCGTCAGCAGCTGAGAACCCTGGCGAGTCTTAACCCGCTCACGAGCCCAGTCTCCGAAAGCACGGGCACCACCGGAAATATCAATCAGGGTGGTGATAACCCCCAGCAACATCAGGAACAGCAGAATAAAAACACTGTCAACATTAACGCCTTCATCCCAGAAAACACCAATAAAACTCTTACCGATGTAGGTAAGGGAATCCAGGGGGCTGTAACCGGTCAACAAAAGGGCACCGGTCAGGATACCTGCCCCCAGGGACAAAAGTACTTTACGGGTAACAATCGCCAGTAAAATAGCGACGACAGGGGCTGCCAGAGATAACGGCGAGTGACTAAAACTTAATAAATCCATAAAACTGATCTCGTAATAACAAGTCATTCCATAAGGCCGTTATCCTTAACAGGCTATTATTCAGTTTGACTTGCAGGTGTCAGATCAGGAGGCAGTTGGATGAGAAGCACGACAGGTCAGTTCATACTTCTAAGTGTGATTTGCCGACCGTTTACAGAGTCGGTTCACACAGATTTCCAGTAGCTCTCCACAGTTCAAAACCGTGACAGTGATACACCTCTTCGATGCACCACCAGCGGGTAGATATGACATTCATACCCACTTCGGCACTTTTTCCTTTCATCCGGCTTACTGGCTGAAGGCTCAACCAACGGAGTCACCCTACTCCGGATTACTATTAAAACAGTGCGCCTCTACTTTTCGTTTAAGAGTTTCTCGTTTAAGAGCTTCTCGTTTAAGAGGATCACAGGCAGGGACGTAGCGACGGCTTCCTGCCACGTCACCCCTGATAGAAGACTATTATGCACACTGCCAGCAGCCTGACAACCACAGCCAGTACAAAAACATCTTCCACTCCCTGCAATAGATCAATTTTTCAGCAAAAAGTTTCATAAATTGATGTTTTTTAACCCTTTTTTACAAAAAATCCCCCGCCATACAGGATGACGGGGGATTTTTTTACAACATCAATGTCTTTTACTGAGCAAACGCCCTGCTGAAGGGATCATTCCCACTCAATAGTTGCAGGCGGTTTACTGGATACGTCATAGGTAACACGGGAAACGTGCTCAATTTCGTTGATAATACGACCCGACACTTTTTCCAGCAGCTCATAAGGCAGGTGCGCCCAGCGGGCCGTCATAAAGTCAACGGTTTCAACAGCACGCAGGGCAATAACGTATTCGTAGCGACGGCCGTCACCCACAACACCCACAGACTTCACTGGCAGGAACACAGCAAATGCCTGGCTGGTCTTGTGGTACCAGTCTGCCTTGCGTAGCTCTTCAATAAAGATGGCATCAGCCCTGCGCAGGATATCACAGTACTCTTTCTTAACTTCACTCAGCACTCGCACACCCAGCCCTGGCCCGGGGAACGGGTGACGGTACACCATGTCGTAAGGCAGACCCAGTTCCAGACCAATCTTGCGCACTTCGTCCTTGAACAATTCACGCAATGGCTCAACCAGCTCCATCTTCATCTCTTCCGGCAGGCCGCCCACATTGTGGTGGGACTTGATCACGTGCGCCTTGCCACTTTCTGCACCGGCAGACTCAATCACGTCCGGATAGATGGTACCCTGCGCCAGGAACTCAATACCGTTCAGTGCCGTAGCCTGCTCGTCAAACACCTCAATAAAGGTGTTACCGATAACTTTGCGCTTGGCTTCAGGTTCATCCACACCTTTCAGCTTGCCCAGGAACAGGTCTTCAGAATCGGCACGAATCACGCGCACACCCATGTTTTCAGCAAACATGGACATCACCTGATCGCCTTCATTCAGGCGCAGCAGACCGTTATCAACAAACACACAGACCAGCTGATCGCCAATCGCCTTGTGCAACAGCGCTGCTACCACACTGGAGTCAACACCACCGGACAGCCCCAGCAGTACCTGCTTGTCACCTACCTGCTCACGCACACGGGCAATAGCGTCTTCAATAATCTGTCCCGGAGTCCACAGCTTTTCACAGCCAGCGATATCCACCACAAAACGCTCAAGAATGCGATGACCCTGTTTGGTGTGGGTCACTTCAGGGTGGAACTGAATGCCATAGTACTGCTTCTCTTCACAGGCCATGGCAGCGATCGGGCAGGAGTCCGTAGAAGCCGCGAGAACAAAGCCTTCCGGCATCTCACTGACTTTATCGCCATGGCTCATCCACACATCCAGACTCATGCGGCCGTGTTCACAGATATGGTCTTCAATACCGTCAAACAGGCGGACTTTCTCTTCCAGGGTTACCTGGGCATAACCAAACTCACGCAGGTTAGAAGTGGACACCTTGCCACCCATCTGCTCAGCCATGGTCTGCATGCCATAGCAAATACCCAGAACTGGCACACCCAGGTCAAAAACAACGTCAGGTGCTCTAGGCGAGTCATCACCGGTAACGGATTCAGGACCACCGGACAGAATCACAGCTTTAGGGGCGAATTCACGGATTTTCTGCTCATCCATATCAAACGGATGCAGCTCACAGTAAACACCGATTTCACGCACACGACGGGCAATCAGCTGCGTGTACTGAGAACCGAAATCCAGAATCAGAATTCGTTCAGCGTGAATATCCTTGGACATTGCGTTAGACATAGTCTTCTCAAACAGCCTTGGGCAAAAGAAAATGCAGCGCCATCAGCGAGCATTTTCATCATTTATGGAAACTAAAAGCAAAACAGCCGGATAAAAATCCGACTGTTCTTATCAGGTCAACAATCTGTTAACCAACACGATAGTTTGGCGCTTCTTTGGTAATCGTCACGTCGTGTACGTGAGATTCCTTCATACCGGCATTGGTCACACGAACAAACTCCGGTACAGAGCGCATGGTGAGAATATCGGCAGAACCGGTATAACCCATGGCAGCGCGCAGACCACCGACCATCTGGTGAATGATGGCGCTCAATGGCCCCTTGTAAGGCACCCGGCCTTCAATACCTTCAGGTACCAGCTTTTCAGTACCGTCTTCAGTACTCTGGAAGTAACGGTCACTGGAGCCGGAAGCCTGGGCCATAGCACCCAGGGAACCCATACCACGGTAAGCCTTATAGCTTCGACCCTGGAACAGTTCAACCTCGCCCGGCGCTTCCTCGGTACCCGCCAGCATACTGCCAAGCATAACGGTACTGGCACCGGCAACAACTGCCTTGGCAAGATCGCCGGAGAAACGGATACCGCCGTCAGCTATCACAGGAACATTGGTATCTTTCAGGGCTTCAACCACATTAGCCACCGCTGAAATTTGCGGCACACCAATACCGGTAACAATACGGGTGGTACAGATAGAACCCGGCCCGATACCGACCTTGACACCGTCTGCACCGGCTTCCGCCAGAGCTCGCGCTGCAGCACCAGTGGCGATATTACCACCAATTACCTGAACGTGCGGATAAGTGTCCTTAACCCAGCGAACACGTTCAATCACTCCCTTAGAGTGACCATGAGCGGTATCAACAATGACCACGTCAACACCAGCATCCACCAGTGCGGCTACACGCTCAGGGGTTTCTGGTCCGGTACCAACCGCTGCACCTACGCGCAACTGACCATGATCGTCTTTACTGGCCAGAGGGTAGTCCTGGGCTTTCTTGATATCCTTAACGGTCATCATGCCTACCAGACCAAAATTGTCATTAACTACCAGCACCTTTTCAATGCGATGCTTGTGCAGCAATTTGCGAACCGTTTCCTGGTCGGTACCTTCCAGCACTGTCACCAGACGGTCTTTTGGCGTCATGATCTGGGAAACAATTTTGTCCAGGTTAGAGACAAAACGCACGTCACGACTGGTGACAATACCCACCAAATCGTCGCCATCCAGCACCGGAACGCCGGAAATTTTATGCTTGCCGGTCAGTTCCAGCAGATCACGCACTGTGGCAGATGAGTCGATAGTGATCGGGTCTTTCACCACGCCACTTTCATGCTTCTTAACCTTACGAACCTCGTTGGCCTGCTGGGCAACGGTCATATTCTTGTGAATAATACCAATGCCACCTTCCTGAGCCATGGCAATCGCCAGACGGGCTTCAGTAACGGTATCCATGGCAGCAGAGATCAGCGGAATATTCAGTTCAATGTCGCGGGTCAGGCGGGTCTTGAGAGAAACATCTTTCGGGAGGACTTCGGAATAGCCTGGCAAAAGCAGGACATCGTCGAAGGTGAGGGCTTCTTGGGCAATTCTCAGCATTACCTGTTACCAATCCAGTACGTTGATAAAATTGCGGATAAAATTTCTGGGATTTTACCGCAGTCCGCATTCCTATCACACGCAGAATACCTTGAAATTATTAGAATGCCAATACAAAAAAACCGCAACTTCTCAGCTGCGGTTTTTCAACACTCAATGTTTTTTTCTTTTACATCAGACAGTTACAGCACAATTCCAGAGATCACAAAACCAGCAACCACGGAGAAGATAATAGACATCAGACCCGGCAGCATAAAGCTGTGGTTAAACACATACTTACCGATTTTAGTCGTACCCGTGCTGTCAAAGTCGATGGAGGCAATGATCGGGCCGTAGTTAGGTACAAAGAAGTAACCGTTTACCGCCGGGAACATAGCGATCAGGGCAGGAGCCGGCAGACCCAGGGCAACACCCAGAGGCATCAGAGTACCTGTGGTCGCGCCCTGACTGTTCACCATCACAGACAGTACGAACAGGGCAATAGCAAAGGCCCATGGGTACATGCTGACCATTTCGCCGATACCGGACTTCAGCATGGCATCGTGAGCACCAAAGAATGTATCACCCAGCCACGCGATACCGAAGATCGCAATAACAGCACGCATACCCGCAATAAATACGTCACCACGAGTTACCTCGGCAACATTAACGCCACACAGTGCCACCATGGCTGCACCCGCACACAGCATAACAATTTCGATGGTATGAGCCATACCCATTCTTGCGCCGGACTCAAACACAGGACGCAGGGACGGGAAGGCACCCATAACAACAACCGTTACAGCCGCCAGCAGGAAGATCCCAACAGACTTCTTCGCACCCGGCTTCAGCTCTGTAACCAGCTCACCGCTTTCCTCTTCCATTTTGGCGCGGAAAGCAGGGTCCTGCATACGCTTCTGGAATTCAGGATCATCTTTCAGCTCTTTACCCAGCTTGTTAGTCACCAGAGCCGCCAGACCCAGACCAATAACAGTAGAAGGGATGGTAACACTCAGAATACCTGCCAGAGTGATATCAAAGTCACCCAGGAAACCCAGCAGTGCAACCGTAGCCGCAGCGATCGGACTGGCAACAATACCCACCTGGGAAGCAATCACCGCCATGGAAAGAGGACGCTCAGGACGAACCCCGGTACGACGGGATACTTCAGCGATAACCGGCAGTACAGAGTAAGCAACATGGCCGGTACCGGCAAACATGGTGAATACGTAGGTAACCGCTGGAGCCATAAAGGTGATACGCTTAGGGTTCTTACGCAGAATCTTCTCAGCCACCTGAACCAGATAGTCAAGACCTCCGGCAGCCTGCATACAGGCAGCTGCGGACACCACCGCGACGATCATCAGCATAACGTCAATCGGCGGGCTGGTTGGCTGCAGACCAAACACAAAGCTCAGAATAGCGAGGCCAACCCCTCCCATCAAACCAAGACCAACGCCACCAATGCGCGCACCAATCAGAATACAGGCCAGAACGACCAGAAGTTGCACAAGAAACATAACAACCCTTAACAGGAAATGAGAAAACAGTTAACGTCTAAATTGTAATCACTACGTATTAATTAATATATTAGTGACAACATATTAACCATTAAGTGATTTCCGTTAATTCTCAGCAATTTAGACGGGGTATCGAAATCTTCACTGCAACACCACCTGACTTGAGTCAAACAATGCACGGTCAAAACCTATACAACTTTTCAGACGACTCATTCTCACAATCGTCAACACATCGCCCGCTGACTGTCACAGAATTGAACAGTCGTACTCGCCGCATGCTGGAAACGCATTTTGGCAATGTTCGCGTAGAAGGCGAACTCTCAGCTCTTGCACGTCCGCGCTCGGGCCACTGGTATTTCACCTTAAAAGACTCCAGTGCGCAGATACGCTGCGCCATGTTCAAAAACCGTAACAACAGCCTGAAGTTCACTCCGGTCGAAGGCATGCAACTACTGCTACGGGGACGGGTCAGCCTGTATGAGGGTCGCGGCGACTACCAGTTAATCGTAGATCATATGGAAGAAGCCGGCGCCGGAGCGCTGCAGCGGGCTTTTGAAGAGCTGAAGACAAAACTGGCCAGTGAAGGTTTGTTCAGCGCCGGGCGCAAACGAGATATCCCAACACTGCCCGGGCATATCGGGGTGGTCACTTCCCCCACCGGAGCGGCCATCAAAGATATTCTCGCCGTACTTAAACGACGCTTTCCTGCTATTAAGGTGACAGTGATACCGGCTGCCGTTCAGGGTAAAAAAGCCAGCGGGGAGATTGTGAATGCCATCCAACTGGCTAACCGGATGCCCGACCTTGATGTATTAATTGTTGGCCGGGGCGGTGGTTCTCTGGAAGACCTCTGGCCTTTCAACGAAGAACCCGTTGCCAGGGCAATAGCCAGCAGCGCACTGCCTGTTGTCAGCGCTGTCGGGCATGAAATTGATTTTACCATTGCAGACTTTGTGGCGGACTACAGAGCCCCAACGCCTTCGGCGGCTGCCGAAATTCTTAGCCCGGATCGTCAGGAATGGCTGCATAAACTGGATATGCTGAACCGCAAACTCAACACCCACATTCAGCACAAACTGCAGACGACCAGCCAGTCACTGGACAATATCAGCCTGCGCCTGCGACACCCGGGAGAGCGTTTAAGGGAACATAATCAACGACTGGACGACCTTGAAATCCGACTGCAGCAGGCCATGACCATCACCCTGCAGAACCAGCATTCAAACACTCAACAATTACAAAGCAGGCTGCTGCAGCAATCCCCTGCCAGGCTGGTTGAAAAAATCAGACATCGAACAGAGTATCTGTCTGAAAATCTTCAACACCAGATACAGAAAAAACTGGAACGCCAAAACCATCAGCTGCAACAGCTATCCGGACACCTGAACGTCGTCAGCCCTCTTGCCACCCTGTCGAGGGGTTACTCTATTGTGCAGAAAGGTGAAGACATAATAAGGGATGTGAACACACTGAACCCGGGCGACCAGATCACCACCCGCTTCAGCTCAGGCTCTGCAAGCTGCACCGTGGATTCGCTACACCCGGAAAGCCCGAAGGCCTGACCATCAGCCCTGCCAGCAACTTACTGTTGCTGGTAGTGAACCGCAATCCACAAAGAATCCTGATCCGGGTCGGTCCACTCTACCCGATGCCTTAAATGAGCAGGCAGATGAAGGCTATCACCGGGCGACAACTGAATCAGTTCCTGCTTCCCTTCAATTTTCAGCGACGCCGCCCCGGTCAGCAGCACCACCCACTCATCCCTGTCCTGGTCATACCACTCACCTTCCGGCGTCACATGCCCCCTGGAAACAATGCGCTCTATCGTCACCCCTTTGCCTTCAGCCAGAACCTCAATAAACTCCTGTGGTAATGACCGGGGAATATTGTCAAACAGATTCATCACTGCCTCCGGGAAGCCTTTAAACCATGACAGCTACTATGTTACAGCTACCACCTTGCGACTATCACCTTAAAAAATGACAACCTCAGGAAGTCCCTTTTCTGCGAGTTTGCACCTTCTTCTTTTTCTTGTTCAGTTTTTTCTCGCTGACCTCAATGGTACGACGCTTATGAGTCACCTTGCGACCGTCACCCGTATTCTTCCGGTGCTCACGTTTACGGTCTTCATAAGGGTTCTCGCTGGTACGGAACTCAATACGAATAGGCGTCCCCATAATTTTCAGCACTTTGCGGAAAGTATTTTCCAGATAGCGCTTGTAAGAAGCCGGCACTTCTTCCGTCTGATTACCATGGATAATAATCGTTGGCGGATTCATTGCGCCCGCATGGCAGTAACGCAACTTGATACGGCGGTTGCGAACCATGGGCGGCTGATGAATTTTTACTGCGTCTTCCAGAATACGGGTCAGCTGGTTTGTGGACAGCTTACGGGTGGCACACTCGTACGCTTCATCAATCGACTCATAGAGATGTCCTACATTTGTACCATGCAGTGCGGAAATCATGTGAATCCGGGCGAAGTTAATAAACTCCAGGCGGCGCGACAACTCTTCCTTCACCCGTTTGCGGGCTTCTTCCTTCATGCCGTCCCACTTGTTGACCGCAATCACCACCGCGCGACCAGCATCCAGAACAAAGCCCAGCATGTGCAGATCCTGCTCCACAATACCTTCGCGGGCATCCACCACCAGCACAACCACATTGGCATCTTCGATGGCTTTCAGGGTTTTGACCACCGAGAACTTCTCGGCAATCTCATGCACTTTACCGCGACGACGCACACCGGCCGTATCGATCAGGGTGTATTCCTGCCCAAAACGCTCATAAGGAATGTACACACTGTCACGGGTGGTACCCGCCTGATCATAAACCACCACACGATCTTCACCCAGCAGGCGGTTAACGAGGGTCGACTTGCCTACATTCGGACGACCGACAATACCAATCTTGATACCGCGCGCTTTTACTGTTTCCGTCTCGTATTCTTCATCGAACTCTTCCGGGTTCAGCGCCTTGTTCTCTTCCAGGACATCATCAATCATGCCTCGCACACCACGGCCGTGAACGGCAGCGATATGGAATGCTTCACCAAAGCCCAGTACAGCAAAGTCTGCTTCTGCCTGATCGGCATCAATACTGTCAGTCTTGTTGAGTACCAGATGATAACGCTTGTTCTGCTTGCGCAGATGATCAGCAATCATCTCATCCGCCGCTGTCAGCCCCGCACGGGCATCCACCAGAAACAGAACAATATCCGCCTCCTGAATAGCCGCCAGAGACTGCTCAGCCATAACGGAATCAATGCCTTCCTCATCACCACTGATACCACCGGTATCAACAACAATATAGGGACTGGCACCAATTTTTCCTTCACCGTATTTACGGTCACGGGTCAGGCCAGCGACATTAGCCACCAGCGCATCACGTGAACGCGTCAGGCGATTAAACAGGGTGGACTTGCCCACATTGGGACGCCCCACCAGAGCAATAACAGGAACCATACTTCTCTTACCATCAACGCTGCCGGGCTTTTTCCCGAATAGAAAATCGCTGAACAGAAAGCCTCTAAAACAGAAAGCCTCTAAAACAGAAAGCTTCTAAACAGAAAACAAACCAGCAACATTTTAAAACGAACCGCTGCAAGCACTATGGTTTTCACAGCAGTTTTAAAAACACAAAACGGGCTGAACCTGTTCAGGATTCAGCCCGATGAGAAACTAACGGTCAGAACCCGCAGGGTTCTGACTAAGTATTATTTTCTGTCCAGCGCGTACAGCTTGCCTTTGGCATCCAGCACAAACAGCAGATCACCAGCGGATACCGGTTGCGCCTTAATGGCTGTCCCTACCTTGTAGCGACCCGCCATACTGCCATCCACCTGAGACAACAGGTGAACATAACCATCCAGATCACCCACTGCAACATAGCTGCTATAAGCAGCCGGCGCACTGACCTGACGATATTCCAGCTGATCCTGACGCCAGCCAACCGCACCGGTACGCTGATCAATGGAGCTGACATAACTGTCCTGATCCGTCAGGTACAGGGAGCCAAACCCGGAAGACATGGACTTGTAACTGGAAATTTCACGATTCCAGCGCACCCGGCCACTGTACATATCCAGCGCGGCAGCATTGCCCTGATAGCTGACCATAAACACGTTATCACCCACAATCAGCGGTGACGCGTTAATATCAACCATACGCTCCAGCTCAGAGGAACCTTTCGGCAAAGCTACTTTACTGGCCCATAACGGTGTGCCGTCTTCAATACGGTAAGCCCGGGCCTCACCACTGTGGAAACCGGCAAAAACAGCACCGTTTTCAATACGTGGTGAACTGGAGCCCCGGAGCGTCAGAGCTGGCTGCAGATTTTCCTGCGCCCAGATTATTTGGCCGCTTTCAGCGTTAATAGCGGTTACGGTATCGTCAATGCTTTGCACAACCACCGTATTGCCGCTCACCTGAGGGACAGAAATCACTTCACTGCTAACACGGGTTTCCCAGAGATCACTGCCATCTTCAGCGCTCAGAGCCAGCACGCGACCATCCAGGGTACCCAGCAGCAACATGCCCTGCATGGCGTTAATGCCACCGCCAACCTGAACGCCCAGCTTGCGATTCCAGACCCGCTTACCGGTCTCCGCCTCCAACGCTGTAATGGTACCTTCAGCGCCCGCTGAATAGATCACATCTCCAAAAACAGAAGGCTTCAGCTGTTCATACCCACCACGAACACCTTCACCAATGTTCTGGGACCAGACCTGTTTCATTTCAACACTGGCTTCAAAACTGGTCAGCGGTTTGGGGGTACGAACCTCTTCTTCATCCTTGGAGAACATACCACAGGCCGTCAAACCCAGCGACAGGGTGACAACCAGCAGCGATCTGAAAAACCTTTCCATGCATTAGCCCTCTTTTACGTTAGCTGCCAGATCGTCCAGTTTGAATTGCAGAACAGGCAGGGACTCACCGTGGTCACGGGCAGCCTCCAGTGCTTTCTGGTAGGCGGCGCGCGCCTTGTCCAGCTGCCCCAGAGCAACATAGGCGTCACCACGCACACCTTCAACGGTTGCAGTGAATGCCTCGTCCGCTTTTCCAGCAGCCAGCACATCCAGGGCAACCTGCGCATTCTCATCGCCCTGCCCCAGAATAACGCGCGCCAGACGCGTACGGGCCACCTGCTCTACTTCCGCTTCAGGCTTGTTGTCCAGCACCCACTCCAGAGAAGCACGGGCAGAGTCAAGATCATTCTCCAGCACCTGCTGTTGAGCCTGAATCATGGTGGCGAACGATGCGTAACGGGTACCACTGTAGTCGTCCTGCAGATTGCTGACCACATGAGTCATCGTGGTTTTCTGTTCTTCTGACAGGGCTTCAGCCATCTGGCCTGCCTGAGTGGTTTCCAGCAGATTCTGATACAGGGCAGAAGCCGCAGAGGCGGTTTCATGCTGATGCTTCTGATAAGCCTTATAGCCAAAAATAACCGCCATGGTAATGGCTACACCGTAAACAGCCGGCTTGCCATATTCAGACCAGACGCGTTTAAGCAGCTCAATTTCTTCTTCGTCAGTACGGTTCACACTCTTACTCCCGAGAAACCTTTTCCAATCATCTCAGCCACCTGCACCTGACAGTCGCAGATGCAGGCATCAGGGTTATTTTGCCTGCAGGTACTCAATCGCTGCATTAACGTCCATGGTCTGCTGAGGCTCGTCACCGGCCAGAGGCTTAACGGTGACAGCACCGGCTGCCAGCTCGTCTTCACCAATAATCAGGGCAACTTCTGCGCCGCTGCTGTAGGCGCGCTTCATCTGCCCCTTGAAACCACCACCGCAGTTCACCTGCATACGAAGATCAGGCAGACGGTTGCGAATGGTTTCCAGCACCGGCATGGCTCGTCCGCTTACGCCTTCACCCCGGGTGACCACAGCAACATCAATGGTCTTGTTAACGCTGTCCGGAATCAGGTTCAGGGTTTCCAGCAGCAGAACCAGTCGCTCCTGCCCCATGGCAAAACCAACGGCGGGCGTTGGTTTGCCACCCAGCAGTTCCACCAGGGCATCATAACGACCACCGCCACATACGGTTCCCTGGGCGCCCAGGCTGTCTGTAATCCATTCAAACACGGTTCGACTGTAGTAATCCAGCCCCCGCACCAGGGTTGGATTTACAACATAGTTAACACCTGCCGCATCCAGAATATTCTTCAATGTTTCAAAATGCTCGCGGGACTCATCATCCAGATAATCCTGCAGGACAGGCGCATCTTTAACGATTTCCTGAGTACGTGCATCTTTACTGTCGAGAATACGCATCGGGTTGATGCTCAGGCGACGCTGGCTGTCTTCATCCAGTTCGGATTCATACTGAGTCAGGTACTCAACCAGAGCGGTACGATAGTTCTGGCGAGCCTCCAGCGTACCCAGTGAATTCAATTCCAACCGAACATGTTCAGTCAACCCAAGTTCCTTCCAGAAGCGGGCTGTAAGAAGGATCAGCTCTGCATCTATATCCGCACCCGCCATGCCAAAGGTTTCCACACTAAACTGGTGAAACTGGCGATAACGCCCTTTCTGCGGACGCTCGTAACGAAACATTGGACCCGATGTCCACAGTCGCTGAACCTGATTGTAAAGCAGCCCATGCTGGATCGCCGCCCTTACACAACTCGCGGTCGATTCAGGACGCAATGAAAGACTTTCACCATTACGATCATCAAAGGTGTACATCTCTTTTTCTACAACATCGGTACCGGCACCAATGCCACGGCTGAACAAGCCACTGGGCTCGACAATGGGCATGCGCATCTCGCTGTAGCCGTAGTTAGCCATCAGCTGCCGGAATTTACCTTCAAGATATTGCCATGCCGGACTCTGATCTGGCAGGAGATCGTTCATGCCACGAATAGCTTTCAGTTGCTTTGCCAACTTCTGACGCCCTCTAAATCCTCAACTGTGCCGACCAGACAGGGCTGGCCGGACAAAAAGGAGCAACTATAACGGTTCCGGCTTAATGATAACAGTCAAAATGCAGATTAACCGGCATCTTCAGAACCAAGCACCAGACTCACCACATTACGGCCAGGTTCAGTAGCCTTCACCTCGACCGGTTCTCCATGAAAGGTCACAGACTGAACACCCGCTACGTTGCCAAAGCGAACCTGAATGGTATCAGGGACTTCCAGATCCAGGGTGGAGCCTGCTTTCTGCACATCGGTATAAAGGCTTTTGCCTGCCATATCACGCACCTGAATCCAGCAATCCTCAATAAAGCGAATCACCAGATGCGTCTCATCCGGCAGTGCCGGTTCGACGGGGGCAATACCCGCGACTTCCTGCTCTGTCGTCTGAGCGGCCTCATTATTCAATGCTTCCCCGGGGGCATTTTCAGACATCGCCGGCGCTGTCAGGTCTTCATCAAGCGGAACGGACTCTACAGCCTGCTCTTCCTGACCAACCTGTTCTGATGCTGCCTCTTCCACCGGAGGTGCCAGATTGTCAACAGTAAGCTCTGGCTCAGGTACTGCCAGGGTTCCTGAGATTTCAGCAGCCGCCGGGACTTCGGCTTCACGCCCACCACCCCAGTAGTAATAACTGAATGCCACCACCAGCAGAATTGAAATAACACTGACTGCACCGCCAATACTCACAACAGGAGAAACCTGACGACGGATCTCTACATCTTTTCCTTCAGACAGTCTGGGTGTCTCTTTACCGCTGTCCCCGGTGAACTGATCAAACCGGTGAATAATGTCATCCGGATCAAGACCCACCAGGCGGGCATAACTCCGAAGATAACCCCGGACAAACATCAGCCCCGGCATTTTATCAAACGCACTGCATTCAATGGCATCAATATACGACGCAGGAATTTTAAGAGCCTCGCCTACCTCTTCGGTTGTCAGCCCCTTCCGCTCACGGAATCGTTGCAGTCGCTCGCCTGGAGATTGCAAGCCTTCTTCTCTTTCCTGTTCGTGTGTCGACTGAGCATCGACCTGTGCGGATTCATCCAAGAGGCTTTCGCTTTTTGTATCGGTCTTTGTTTCTAATAAGTCAGTAGTCATAACTGCTTCGACTCCGGGTATCCCGTCCCGTTTCCGGACTGGAATAATAACGCTGCAGCTCATTAGCATAACGGGCTGCCGCGTTGTTGTCGCCGTTGGCTCTGGCCAGCCTGATGCCCAGCTGCAGGCTACGCTCATTTTGCGACGACAGTGTGACAAATGTCTGGTAATGCTCCCAGGCCAGAAGGGACTCCCCCTGCTCATACAGCAGAGACGCCAGCTCCAGCCGGGATCTGGGCAAATTGGCATTAAGTTTCAGGGATTTTTCAAAATTCTGCCGGGCAAGACTGCGTCGCCCCTGTTGCAGCGCAACCCGCCCCATATTCTCGAAAACACGACTGCGCTGAGAATAGCGAACATCATCTCCAGCCAGTGTAAACTGACGGTAAGCTTCGCTCAAACGGTTCTGGCTGAAAAGAAATGCACCATAGTTATTGTGTATTTCTGCCGAACCGGAACTGAGGGAGAGCGCCTTGCGAAACGACTGTTCAGCCAGTTTGTCTTCACCCTGCAGCTGATACACCAGGGCAAACATAGCATGTACATCAGGCGAGCCAGGTCGAAGTTCCAGAGCCCGGTTCAGAGGTTTGATGGCATTTTCGGTATAACCCTGCTGCACATACCCCCTGGCCAGATCGATATAACTCCGGACTGCCTGGTTTTCATCCGTCGGCCGGCCTCCAGTGGACACACACCCCGACAACATCATACTCAGCAATGCGAACATGAAAGCTGAACAAAGCTTCCGTTTTGCAGCCATGTCACTCCCCTGATTATTAGTACTGCCCGTCAGGGCAGCACACATTCAGGAGGCGCACTGCTCTGCAAAGGCTTATTAGGCTTCCAGCTGCCTGGCTTCGATATAACGCTGGCTCCGGCGGGTACGGTCATTGACCTGACCCACCAGCTGGCCACAGGCAGCATCGATATCATCCCCCCGGGTTTTGCGCACGGTTGTATTGAAACCCGCAGCCTGCATTTTCTCCTGAAAACGGCGAACGGCATTATTGCTGGGTCGCTCATAACCGGAATGGGGGAATGGGTTAAAGGGTATCAGATTCAGCTTGCATGGCACATCTTTAAGCAGCTGAATCAGTTGCTCTGCATGTTCCGGCTGGTCGTTCACACCCGCCAGCAGAGTGTACTCGATGGTCACTACGCGACGGTTGTCGGGCAAAGAGTTCATGTAAAAATCAATGGCATCCATCAACTGAGCCAGTGGGTACTTTTTGTTGATGGGAACCAGCACATTACGCAGTTCGTCGTTCGGCGCATGCAGAGACACCGCCAGTGAAACATCCGTCACCTCGCCCAGCTTACGCAACATAGGCACAACACCGGAAGTACTCAGGGTTACCCGACGCTTGGACAGGCCATAGCCAAAATCATCCATCATCAGGTTCATGGCATCCACGACATTGTCGAAGTTCATCAATGGCTCGCCCATCCCCATCATCACCACATTGGTAATACGGCGATCTATCCTGGCAGGTACATTGCCAAAATGACGGGCAGCCACCCAGACCTGACCAATAATTTCAGCCACAGTCAGGTCCGAGTTAAAACCCTGCTTGCCGGTTGAACAGAAGCTGCAGTCCAGGGAACAACCTGCCTGAGAGGAAACACACAGCGTGCCACGGTCCCCTTCAGGGATATAAACGGTTTCAACACAGCTGCCACTGGTGACCCTCACGACCCATTTGCAGGTGCCGTCTTCGGAAAAGTGGCTGCTGACGATTTCAGGCCCGCGAATTTCAGCGACTTGCTTCAGTCGCTCACGCAGGGCCTTGCTGACATTGGTCATGTCGTCGAAGCTGTCAACACGCTCATGGTGAATCCACTTCAGTACCTGCTGGGCGCGGAACTTCTTTTCACCAATGCTGACAAAAAAGGCTTCCATCTTACTGCGGGACAGACCCAGCAGGTTGGTTTTAGCCATTTCATTTACTTCAGAGACGGACTGACCGACTGTTTCTGACATTTTTACACCTCAAAATCGCCGGGTATTCCTACCCGGCAATCGTACTATCATCTCGTTCGCGGACAGAGTTCCGCTTCATCAAAGAAATAAGCGATCTCCCGAGCTGCTGATGTTGGAGAGTCAGAACCGTGTACGGCGTTTTCGTCAATGGTTTGAGCAAAATCCGCACGAATGGTTCCTGGCGCTGCTTCAGCCGGATTGGTGGCTCCCATCAGTTCCCTGTGCAGGACAACAGCATTGTCTCCTTCCAGGACCGACACCACGACCGGGCCAGACGTCATAAAGGCCACCAGATCAGGAAAAAATGGCCGTTCTTTATGTTCTGCATAAAAGCCTTCTGCTTTCTCCTGACTCAAATGGATCATCCGTGAGCCAACGATATTCAGACCTGCTTTTTCAAAGCGCTTGTAAATTTTACCGATTACATTTTTGGCAACAGCGTCCGGCTTAATAATCGACAAAGTGCGTTCTACGGCCATTTACACTCTCCAAACTTGTTTTTGTTCGTGACCCGTTATTCCGAAGAACAGGGCCGTTCTTATAATTCAGTTCGAGACACTCTTTACGACTATCTGTAAGCTATAGAGCCTTACTTACAGGAGCATCGCTACAGAATGGCATGGCGGCATTGTAAACGATGACAGTGGAACTGTCAGTCTTTATGACCCGCAGCTCGCCGTCGGATTACACTGTTGCAGGCATCGGGGCTATCACATTCATTGACAGGGTCCATCAGCCTCCGTACAGTCTAATCCTGTGCATAAACTGTTGATCGCCATGTTATTGGCAGCATTTTTGATAATCAGCCTGTCTATGTTGGACTGAACTTTGATCAGATTATCCCCCAGAGCTTCAATCTCATAGTTGTTTGATCCCCAGTAAGTAATCTCAATATTATTGATTGCCTTCTGCGGGGTCAGATTCCAGTCAATAACAAACAGATTCTCCTCTCCCTTTTTGACCGACACTGTCTGTTGAAGGTTTGAAATATTTACCACTCTCCCTTCCGGCTTCCGGACGCTAAATTCAAATTTCCGCTCCTGCCATCCGTCGCCGGGGTCGTTATACTGCATCACCATGCGGTATTGACCGCCCCACTTCAGGGGTGATTCTGGCAACCAGGCTCTTATTCCCGATCGGCTTGGGGGCAAACCATTACTCACGGCACCCATTGGCACAATTTCACCCGAACTGGTGTCTACCAACATCATCAGCAGGCCAGAAATCTGTTTTTGTGTCTCAGGAAGCAGCTCAACACTGATCATCTGCCCCCTTAACTGTCCCGAATAGTCATCATAAGGGCCATGATTTGAAGCCAGTGGCTCAACCACAGCACCATCAAACGGATACATCACAAAGCCGCTGTCCTGCTGCTGAACCAGACTGGCTGTTTCAGTACTGACGCGCGACTTCAGGACTCCCAGACCATTATCACAACGAATGACCGTACAGCTCGTCATACCCGCAGGGCAGTACTTCAACCCTTCTTTTGTGCAGAGTTCCTTTGTCTTTTCATCGAACACGCGACCATAGTCACTGCCCATCATAAAGACATAAAGCGTTGCTCCTTCACCGGGAAAGACTGACTTAACACGGCAGCCATAAAACCCAATATCATTAAATGCAGGATTCAGAAAGTTCAACCTGTGTCCCATCGAACTCATTAAGCCACTAATGGCTCCAGCCCAGCTTTTGCTACCTAACTGAAGGTTCTCAGCAACACCGGAAGTATACCCCTGCTTTTGCGCCCGTTCTCGCATTTTGCCTGCGTAGTATTCAGAACCTTCTATGTCCCGCTCATCATGCCAGCTGATTTCACCTGCCATCAGGTTCTGTCTCAGCTGGTCATAATGTTCAGCCCAGTAAAGACAGTGCCTGCGTGAAGCTTCTGTCAGGGCTGTATTAAATTTATAAGTGGATTCAATACCTGCGCTTTTCCGCTCACTGTTCAGCCTTTCCAGTACCGTTTCCGGACTTTCTGTATCTTCAGCAATCAACCATGCAGAGTTAATTGCGACAAGGAGCACCAACAACCATTTAACAGCAGACTTCATTGTGTATGCATACCTGTTCAAACCATAATCAAGCATGGACTATAGCCTGAACAACAAGTTCCGGTGTCTGCAATTTTTTATAGCCCGCCGGCTGACGGCAGGCACCATAGCTGCCCGTCGAAGCTTTTCAAAAATCACTCATCTCGATTATGGAACCTACTGGTAAAAAAAGAGTCCTAAGTCAGGATAACAATCAGGGACGAGAACCTATGGATATTACAGCCTGCACCAGAACCGCTTCACTGCCAGAGTCGTGGCAGCCTCTCAACGTCGCCGCAAAACGCAGCTTTGTCGGTCATGCTGTCGATATCATTACCGGTGGCTTCAGTAGTCTGTTGCAGCAACTGAATCACTACCTCCCTGCCAACAAAGCAATAGAAACCGCATTCAGTATTACCCCGGTTATCGGCCCTGTCTCCCGCATGATACTTCAGGAGAACAGGCTTGCCCGGGAGGTCACCGATTTGCAACAGGCAAATCACAAAGTGCTGACTGAAGCCGGTTCACTGATAAACACCATGGAACCTGACCAGGCCATTAACCGGGTCAGGGATCAGGCCAGAAAAGTGGATTCAATGGCTGACAGCCACGAACTCAACGCCCGGTCCGGTTCTTCGGTCACGGCCTCAGCGGCGGCTGCAGGCCTGCCATTACTGGGGACTTTCATCATTGGCGCTCCTCTCTCACTGCTCAGCAGCGCCATTAACTACGCATTGCACAGCCTTGCCTGTGACCAGGTCAATGCTTCTGAAGCCAGGCTTGCCAGCGAAGAAAAACAGATAAGCCAGAGACTTTCTGAACAGGCAGACAGGTGGCAGCAGGACAAGGACCGCCGCGATAAACAGAAAGCATCGAACCTTCGCGTATTCGCTGGCAGGAAAAAAGCAGAGGAAAAGCTGAAGGCGTCACAACACGATCTGAAAATCGACCAGCTTAATCAGACGACACTAAATCAGCTGTATGCTGAGCTGGAGCAGTCACATTCTGAAACACTGCACCAGTTAGAGCAGAAAGCAGCAGAGCTTGCACAGGCAGAAAAGAAATTATTACACCTGCAACGGAAACTGAATAGAGCAACCGTCTCCACTCAGCACCTTCAGGCAAAAGCGTTTGAGGCAGAGGAAGCATTAAACTGCGCCCTGACAACCAGTCAGGCTCGCCAGGAATCACTGGAGAGAAGTCTCTCAACACTAAGAAAAAAACGCTGGCAGCTGGCTGCCGAACTGGCATTGAGTAAAAATCAGTGTTCAGAACTCTCGACACAGCTGGACACTGCCCAGCAACTTTGCCAGCGAAAATCGACCGGCCTGAAGCTGGCCAGAAAAAAAACAACCCAATTAGAAACCGAACTGAATGAAGCCTCTGAAAGACTGAGCCAGAAGACGGCTGATTCTGAGAAAATGCTTGAAGAAATGAAAAAACTGGAAGCTCTTCAGGCACAAACTGCCCGTGAACGAGACCTGGAAGCAGAATTAACAAACAACGCTCTATCCGATAACAGGCAGATGGCAAAAGCTATCGAAGACTACAGCCGTCAACATGATGCAGATGTAGAAGAGATTGAGACATTCTCCAGACTTCTCTACGAAGCCGATACTCAAAAGTCGGATCTGAGACAGAAAGTTGCAGAGCTTGAACAGCAACTTAAGGAGGCCGATGAACTCCTGTTTGAACTCAACCCGACTTAACGCCAGTCGCCCTTTCACCCCCTATTGGAAATTTCAATCATCATTGACTTGCCTTTAATGCCTAAATACAAAATACTGTATGCATGAACAGTATCACTATAAAGCAGCAACCATGGTCCAGAATGATCGCCCTGGTTGACATGAATGCTTTCTTCGCTTCCATTGAACAGCTGGACCGCCCGGACTGGCGACACCGCCCGGTGTGTGTCACCAACGGGCGTACCGGAACCTGTATCATCACGGCATCTTATGAAGCCCGGGCTGTGGGTATCAAAACCGGTATGCGTCTGCGGGAAGCCCGCACGCTGGCACCGGATTTAATACAGGCCCCGTCACGCCCGGAACGATATGGCCAGGTGTCATCCAGCATCATGTCGGCACTGGAAACCCTTACCCCGGAGCTGGAAATCTTTTCCGTGGACGAAGCCTTCCTTGATATCACCAGCTGTCAGCAGGTGTACGACTGTACCGTGGAAGAGCTGGGAGAGCGTATTAAAACCTGTGTGTTTAACGCCTCCGGCCTGACCTGCTCGGTCGGCATCAGTGGCGATAAAACCACGGCAAAGTGGGCTGCTAAACAGCAGAAGCCTGACGGACTGACGGTGGTCCTGCCGGAAACGAGACAGGAGCGGCTGGCACCGGTTCCCGTCACAGAGCTGTGTGGCATTGGCTCAGGCATTGGCCGCTTTCTTGCTCAGTACGGCGTACACCGGTGCGGTGATATGAAGCAGATTCCCATCAGTGTGCTGGCACAACGCTTTGGTAATCTCGGTCGCCGCATCTGGCTGATGGCTCAGGGCATGGACCCGGACCCGATCCATAAAGAGACCAAAGCGCCCCAGTCCATCGGACACGGCAAGGTGATCCCACCGAACACCACGGATAAACAGGTTCTACACACTTACCTGCTGCACATGGCAGAAAAGGTGGCGGCACGTCTGCGCCGTTATGAACTTCAGGCACAAACCTTTGCCATTGGTGTCAACACCCGTCGTGGCTGGATTCATCGTAAACTGCAAAGCCTGCACCCAACTGCCGATGGTGACCTGATCATGGCGCTGGCAAACTTTTTTCTGGAGGTTTACTGGGATGGGCGGGGAGTACATCAGGTTCATATTGGTGCGCTGGACCCTCAGCCTAAAGACCATCAGGGCGAACTGTTCAGTGAGGATCATGCCCGCAAAGACAAGTTGCTGGCGACACTGGACGCCGTCAATCATCGCTTTGGTGAATTTGCCCTGTGCAAAGCGCCTCTGCTTAACCGTTCAGATATGCCAAACGTTATCTCCCCGGCCTGGCGTCCTACCGGGCATCGCAACACCCTGGAATCCTGACAGCACTTTATATACCGTCCTCTGCAATCGTCCGGTCCACCTGCAAAAATTCTATCGGCGCACCGTTATCCTCAATAAAAGCGACCCACACTCCGGGGCTGGGACTGTTTGGCTCAATAATGACATGCTTGTCCTTAATAGCAGCCTGCAGATCATCCACCTCAAAGCAGACATGAGGTACGGTCTTCACCAGTTCAGGGTAGTCGGCGTCTTCTTCAAAGCGCATCCATTCCACCCCATAAGGGTTACGCCCAAAGCCGCTGACATACATTTTCAGGTGAGGCAGGTGTTTCTCGTCCTTTAGCTTTTCTTGAGTAGGAATACCAAGATGATGGTATTTCATGCTTTTTTTCTCCTGTAGATTCTGCCCACAGTATGGCACCACTCCCTTCCGGCTGCCTTAACCAGGCGATAATCAGGCAGTCACCCACAACACCACAGCGTCTTCTTCACCGAGCGATACCAGCACATGCCCCATTTCGGCATCATAATAAGCGCTGTCGCCTTCGCCCAGTTCAACAGGCTGGTAGAACTCGGTAAACAGCGCCAGTCGGCCGCTCAGTACCAGCAGAAATTCCTCCCCCTCATGGCGCACCCAGTCCTGATAGTCATCAAAAGAGCGGGCAAACACGGTGGTCCGGTAGGGAATCATGCGTTTACCCGACAACTCATCGGCCAGCAGCTCATGTTCGTAGGTCGTGGTAGGGTGCAACTGCCCTTCCCCTTTACGGGTTATGGCACGCCTGCCAGTGGCAGTGGTCCGGGTATCGGGCTGAGTAAATAGCTGTGGAATATCAATCCCCAGTCCGGTGACCAGTTTGGTGACCGCTGCAAAGGTGGGGGAAATCTGTTCATTTTCGATCTTCGACAGGGTGGAACGTGCCAGCCCGGACAGTTTGCTGGCTTCTTCCAGGGTCAGGTTCTTGCTCTTGCGAATCTCCCGAACCCGCTGCCCCAGCTGCAGAGGTTCAACAGACGCTTCCCTGTCGCTGCGCGTAACCATTACTGACTGTTTTTCGCGTTGTAAAAAATGGGCCTGCTCAGTCATTGTAATTTTTTACCTGCATGATTTTATCCAGCTTATGGGCAACTGAAGAAGTATCGGAATAGTAACCAAGCGAAGCCGTGAATTAAAGAAAGACTCCCTGATTAGCAACAATCGTTTCTTATATGAAACCAGCCAATCACTTTGCAGCTCACGTCTGCGTTGAATTTGCCCGCCTCATCCATTAAGTTAAAACGACCTGCGAGCGAACGATTTTTGCCGGAATTTTCACAGGGTTAGTGATGTTTCTCCGGTCTGTGACGCAGCTGAACAATAAGCTAACAGCGGATAAAAATATGGAACAAATAACGAATATTGTGAACGCCATTAACGGGGTCGTCTGGGGACCGTTAATGCTTGTTCTTATTCTGGGGGTAGGGCTATTCCTGATGCTGGGTCTGCGGCTGATGCCACTGCTCAAACTGGGAACCGGCTTCAAACTATTATGGAGTGGTCGTACACCGGCAGAGGGCGACGACAAGGCGGGGGAAATCTCACCGTTTCAGGCGTTGATGACGGCCCTGTCGGCTACTGTTGGTACCGGTAATATTGCCGGCGTTGCCACGGCGGTCTTCCTTGGTGGCCCCGGAGCCCTGTTCTGGATGTGGTGTACAGCACTGGTGGGTATGGCCACCAAGTTTGCGGAAGCTGTGCTGGCCGTAAAATTCCGGGAAGCAGACGACAAAGGCAACCATTACGGCGGCCCTATGTACTACATCAAGAATGGTCTGGGTTCCCGCTGGGCATGGCTCGGCACACTGTTTGCCCTGTTCGGTGCTATCGCAGGCTTTGGTATCGGTAACACGGTGCAATCCAACTCGGTCGCTGCGGTTCTGGAAGCCAATTTCAGTCTGCCAACCTGGATAACCGGTGTAGCCCTGATGGTTCTGGTGGGACTGGTGTTAATTGGCGGCATCCGTCGTATTGGTCAGGTCGCTGGCGCACTGGTGCCTTTTATGGCCATTACCTATCTGTTAGCCGGGCTGGGTGTTCTGGCGATTAATGCTGCTGCCATTCCTGAAGCTCTGTCACTGGTCTTCACCTATGCCTTCTCGCCGGTGGCCGCTACCGGTGGTTTCGCCGGTGCAGCCGTGTGGGCAGCTATTCGCTTTGGTGTTGCCCGGGGTGTTTTCTCCAACGAGGCTGGTCTGGGTTCTGCCCCGATTGCCCACGCTGCGGCAAAAACCAAAGACCCGGTTCGTCAGGGTATGATTGCCATGCTGGGTACTTTTATCGATACCATTATTATCTGTACCATTACCGGTCTGGTGATTATCACTTCTGGTCTCTGGACTTCCGGTGAATCCGGTGCAGCCCTGACCTCCATGGCATTTGCCAAAGCCATGCCGGGTGTTGGCAACTACATCGTTACGTTCTCGCTGGCCATCTTCGCCTTTACTACTACTCTGGGATGGAGTTTTTACGGTGAGCGTTGCCTCGTGTACCTGTTTGGCCCTCGTTCCGTGAAGCCTTACCGGATTCTGTGGATCATTGCCCTGCCCATTGGGGCGACTCTGAACCTTAACTTCATCTGGCTGGTGGCTGACACCCTGAATGCCATGATGGCCATACCTAACCTGATCGCTCTCGTACTGTTAAGCCCTGTAGTGTTCAGACTGGTACGCGACTATATGGCAAAAGAAGTCGCCGAAAAAGAAGGCAAGACCATCGCCGAATAGTCTTTTACTGCATCTGTAACAGAAAAGACCATGAACCCCGCAAGGGTCATGGTCTTTTCTTTGTCATGAAGGTAACGGCAAAGTGATGCATAAAAATACCGCCAACGTTGGCGGCCAGTGCCACCATGCCGTTATTAATGCCATAAACAGAGCGAACCCCCAGAATCAGCTCGATGCTCAGCACCACCAGACCGGTGACCAACCCCAGAAAAACAGAAGACGCCCTGAGAGAAGGTCTGTGCAGTGCCAGAGCAAACCCCGGAAAACATTGCACCAGCAATTCCAGCTTGAGTTCAAGCAGATGCCACAGCGTAATATCCCGGTAAAGTGCTGCAAGAGAACAAAGCGTCATGACCACAACCGCAATCAGATAGTCCTGTCGAAGGCCGGTTCGAACAGACGTTTGAGTAAAGTCGTGCTTGATAATGGACACCAGCGATAGCAGTACCGAGTCAGCCGTTGACATAATTGCGGCCATCACCGCCATCAGCACCAGAGAGGCTGCGAAATAGTTAACAGCACTGCTGCCAGCCCACTCTTTTAACACCACAGTCAACACCTGATCCACATCGATATCGGCACTACCAAGCAGTGACAGAGACGACCAGCCCGCAAAAATAAGAACCACTCCGCAGATGACAAGAAACATATTGGACAGTGCCAGTGAACGGTAGAGAACCCGCCTGGATGACGCCGCAAAAACACGCTGCAGCCCCTGCGGGTACACACAGACAGCCAATCCTCCCATTAACATAAGGCTGAACCAGCGAGCCTGAAAGGTGTAATCGGGAACCCTGGCACTCTCTGGCCTGTGCTCAGTAACACCGAAAACGATTTGCTGCAAACCACCAGAGTTGCTGGTAATCCAGTAGCACAGGCTGACAATTCCGATAATGGTCACCAGCCCCTGAATCACATCGGTCCAGGCCACAGCGCGCAAACCGCCAATCGAATCATAGAGTAGAATAATCAGACCAAACAGCGGGACAGCAATGCCATAGGGAAGCTTGTTGTCCGTCAGCACGACCATGATTTCACCCGCTGCTTTGAGTTGGGCAAACAGATAGTTGGTCAGACAGAGGCAGAAGCAGAGCGTAAGCAGTTGCCTCAGCGGGGCTGCCCACGGCTGGGCAGTAAACCGAAACCGTATCCAGTCCCCGGGGGTAACAAAACGGTTAGCCAGGGCAATCGGTCTCAGCCCGGGAACAATCCAGCGATAACTGACGCTGATGGCAGCCCATAACCCCATCGCCATGATCCAGTGATAACCAAGCAGGTAGGCTTGCCCGGTGTTGGCCAGCAGTGTTTGTCCACTGGCTATGGTGGCAAAAAGCGTCAGGGACAATACAAACATCCCCAGGGAACGGTCAGCCAGATAATGATCCGATGCCGTATGTCTGGTGCTGGATTTTTTTGCTTTCAGACACACCGGTATAAGTAGCAGGAAATAAGCGATAACCAGTGTCAGCTGAAGCGTCATTCCGTCGCGCTCTCGGCAAACCACAACCATACGTTAATGCCGGTGGCTATGGCGAAGCAGAGCAGTGCTGTAAGCACCCAGTCAGGAAAACCTTCAAAGGTACAGGCTAACTGCCCGGGGGGTCTGTACCAGGGAATGGATATAAGAAACAGGGAATACATGCCTGACTTCAAAAGAGTCTGACGAATTGGCCAGAGCTTGTGCCTTAACATCACAGTTACTCAATTAAGCTGGAAATAAACTATCCCACCCCGGATGGCAGGGTATAAAGACTCACGACAGGGGTTACCGCTCAGGGTCTACAGGTCGGTATGAGGCTTATGCTGCTCCTCTGGTTCAGGAATAGCAGTGACAAAAGATTTAAGCAAAACACCTAATGTCCAGTCTGATTTATAGGCCATACTTGAAGCCGTTTTGATAGGAACACCTCCAAGATTTATCCGATACCCAAGTGTTAACAAATCCTTCTCCAGAGCTGCATCAAAACAGATATGCCATAGAAAAGGTGTGGCCAGATAGGAAGTTTTCCCACTCTTCAAGTCTTTCCAGCTTTGTTCGCAAAAGTCCCTACCCTTCTTACCCAGGTTTGCAATGGAATAACTCTTGCTGATATTTAACTCCGATGCGGTGTAGTTAAATCCTGCAACAAGAAGGAAATTGCACGTATTTATGGCAGGGTGTGATGTAATGTAGTTGTGAACTTTTTGCACACCTGTAATCAGCGGCGCAATTGCCTCACTACAGGCATCAAAATCACCCGTTCCTTTTTTGCGGTTAGGTAAAGTGAAATCTTTAGGGAAACATTCTGGCTGATCCAGGTACTGGTTGATTGCCACATCAAGCCCTAAGCCTAAAAAGCTTTCTGTATTAAGCTTGTAAGTTTTGCTGTTTATCTGAACAATAAAATTCGCGTTATCATCAACTTCATAAGCAATCTGCGTAGACGCTCCACCCATATCGAGAACGCCTTCTGTTTTTCCCTGGAATTTTAATAGTTTGTTGTCATAATTTAATGCCAGCCAGTTATACAGAGCCTCTTCCCGGCCTGTTATTATTTGTACGTCAATGTCTGATGAAGGGAATTCTGCTTTCAACCATCTTTCAATACCCTCATTCAGGGACGCTTTTTTATCAGGTTCGGCTTGTCGCATACCAGCGGTCGAATAAAAATAAATATTATTAATGTTTTCTTTATTGACTGCGCTAAACAGATTCTTCAAATAAGTTTCCAGATTATCTGCATCTACGTCTTGAATTCCTCCTTTTTGCTTGCTTGACGTTTGCTTCTCTATAACAGGAAGCCCGCTGCCCGGGTTAGACGAATGCTCATAGATATAGAGCCTTGAACCGGTACTGCCCGCATTGACTACCGCCGTTTTCTTTTCCGAACCAGAACTATAATCTGCCATGACTATTGAGCACAAAATAGCAAAAATACTGGTGAACTTACCTGACAACATAATAGTCACACCATGCTTTTTTTGGTGGGTAGCACCCGCCATTGAAACCAGATAACGGACTTTCTCCAGGGAGCCCCGGGGCAGAGTGGATTCCAAATGTCTGATATCCCAAGCTAAAGGGCATTGATATGGATTAACAAAGCGACGGTTTAAGCAATGACGGAATAAAAACTGAACAACATGCGATCAGTGATACTAGCAGAGCTTCGGGAGCATGAAGGTGCTGTATTTTAATTTTTTTAATCCGGACGACCTGAGTCATATTTCCGGGTGTTTCCTATAAGAAACATTCATCTTGATATGAAACAGAACGATTGTTACCCTTCCTGCATACTTACCCAACCCGGTTGACCGATGTAACCGGTGTTCGCAGACAGCTGCTAATGCTTTCATAATAAAACAGCCATGAGCTAATAAAGAACCACGAGCTAATCATGGCATTTTTCGTCACTACCAATGATGAAAAAATGTTTATGATAAAAAGTTAGTGGAACCTGATGGAGTGAACCCCATGGGCCTGAGTATCTTTGACCTGTTCAAAATTGGCATTGGGCCTTCCTCATCCCACACTGTTGGGCCGATGGTGGCTGCCAACCGCTTTCTTAACGAACTGTCCGACAAACAGTTGCTGAACCAGGTCGCCAGTATCAAGATCGACCTGTTCGGCGCACTGGCGATGACGGGTTCCGGCCATGCGACCGATACAGCCGTACTTCTGGGGTTACTGGGTGAACAGCCTGACCGTCTTGACCCGGACAAAGCACCAGAGTTGCTCAGGGCCATAAAAGACTCAGGGCAGATTCGTCTTGCCGGACAACACCCCATTGCCTTCAGTCAGGAACAACACCTGCAGTTTCACTTCGGGCAGTCATTGCCAGCCCATCCCAATGGCATGACTCTGACCGTCAGAGACCATGCCGGCATCGTTCTGCACAACAACAACTACTACTCCGTCGGGGGCGGCTTTGTACTGGACGAACAGGAAGCCAGCACAGATCAGACCCTCCCCGCCCAGCCCAGAACCATTCCCTACCCCTTCGACAATGGCAGAGAGCTTCTGCAGCGCTGCGAAGAGAATAACCTGACCATTGCCGAACTGGTGATGGCCAATGAGCATCACCTCGCCCGTCACCCTGATATAGAACAGCAGATTCTACACATCTGGAAAGTCATGGACCAATGTATTGACCGGGGGTGTGCAAAAGACGGGGAACTGCCGGGGGGGTTGCATGTAGTCCGTCGAGCCCGCGGCCTGCATCAGAAACTGCTGAATCGTAAGGCTCACCAGAAAGACCTGCTGGAGCTGATGGACTGGGTCAGCCTGTTTGCCCTGGCCGTTAATGAAGAAAATGCCGTGGGTGGTCGTGTTGTCACAGCCCCCACCAACGGTGCCGCCGGAGTGATCCCTGCGGTTCTGGCCTACTACGTGCGTTTTGTAGACAGCAGCGATGAACAGGGCATCGTCACTTTTATTGCAACAGCCGCAGCTATTGGCATGCTTTATAAAAAGAACGCATCCATCTCAGCCGCTGAAGTCGGCTGTCAGGGAGAAATCGGCGTAGCCTGCTCCATGGCTGCCGGAGGCTTGTGTGCGGTACTGGGTGGCTCACCGTTACAGATTGAGAACGCGGCAGAAATCGGCATGGAACACAACCTCGGGCTGACCTGTGACCCAATTGGGGGGCTGGTTCAGGTACCCTGTATCGAACGCAATACCATGGGCGCAGTCAAAGCGATCAATGCCGCCCGGCTGGCTCTGAGTGGTACCGGAGAACACCGGGTATCACTGGACGATGTGATAGAAACCATGCACCAGACCGGGCTGGATATGCAGGACAAATACAAAGAAACAGCCACCGGTGGACTGGCTGTTAATGTGGTGATGTGCTGACCTCTGGCACATGACCGGGAGCCTGTTTACAGTCAGGCTTCTGTGGCACCTGATAATAGCATTTAACCATCCACGACAGAGTCACCTCCGTAAAGGATGCGGGTGACTGCCAGAAGAAAGGTAGAAACATGGCCGTTGAAAAACAGGCACTTGAGCAGCTGGAGCATAACCATGCATTTACCGGACGCCACATTGGCCCGGACACCAAAGAGCAACAGGCTATGTTAAACCTGCTCGGCGCAGACTCGCTGGAAGCGCTGATTAAAGAGACTGTCCCCGGGACGATCCACATGCAGCAGCCGCTGAACGTCAGCAACAGCATGACTGAACAGCAGGCACTCGCTTACCTGCGCTCTCTTGCAGACCAGAACAGGGTGTTCAAATCGTACATTGGCATGGGCTACCACAACACGCATGTGCCGCCTGTTATCCAACGCAATGTGCTGGAAAACCCTGGCTGGTACACGGCTTATACCCCTTACCAGCCAGAAATATCCCAGGGGCGTCTGGAAGCCCTGCTGAACTATCAGCAGATGGTCATGGATCTGACCGGTATGGAAGTGGCTAACGCTTCGCTTCTGGACGAATCAACGGCAGCCGCTGAAGCCATGGCACTGTGCCGAAGGGCGAATCGCAGCAAACATTCCGTTTTCTTTGTTGCCGACGATGTTCACCCTCAAACCATCGAAGTGATTCAGACCCGCGCGGCAAATATGGGTATTCAGGTCGTGGTCGGCAACCCGTATACCGACCTTGATCAACACGAAATCTTTGGTGTACAGCTGCAATACCCGGGTACCTACGGCGAAATAGGCGACATTGCCAGCATTATTAAACAGGCCCGGCAGCAGAAAGCCATGGTATCAGTGGCGGCAGACCTGCTGGCACTGGTGCTACTGAAGTCACCGGGTGAACTGGGTGCCGATATTGCGCTTGGCAACACCCAGCGCTTTGGGGTTCCCATGGGCTTTGGCGGCCCCCATGCTGCCTACTTTGCCACCAGCGCCAGACTGAAGCGCTCCATTCCCGGCCGGATTATTGGCGTTTCGGTAGACAGCCGTGGCAATCAGGCATTGCGTATGGCCATGCAGACCCGTGAGCAACATATACGACGGGAAAAGGCAACGTCCAACATCTGTACTGCCCAGGCTCTGCTGGCCAATATGGCAGGCTTTTATGCAATTTATCACGGCGCCAGAGGGCTGAAGATAATTGCCGAACGTGTGCATCGTCTGACTACTATTCTGGCCAAAGGTCTGACCACTTTCGGGGTAAACTGTAATACTTCGTACTTTGACACACTGACCATCCAGGTCGGCAGCGATCAGAATACTGTCTATAAAAAAGCTCTGGATTCAGGCTGCAACCTGCGAAGAGTCGGCAATGACCAGCTTGGCATCAGTCTGGACGAAACCACCACCCGCGAAGATATCAGTCAGCTGTTTGATATTATCCTGGGCGCAGGCAACGATCTTGATATCGAACAGCTTGATATCAAACAGACAGATGCCCGGATAAACGACTCTGGCATTCAACCGGAGCAGCGTCGCACCGATGCCATTCTGACTCACCCGACCTTCAGCCGTTACCACTCAGAAACGAATATGCTGCGTTACCTGAAACAGCTGGAGAACAAGGACTACTCCCTGACCCATGGCATGATTCCGCTGGGTTCCTGCACCATGAAACTGAATGCCTCGGCTGAAATGCTGCCGGTTTCATGGCCGGAGTTTGCCAATATCCACCCCTTTGCCCCGAGAGATCAGGTGCAGGGTTATATGACCATGATCCGGGAACTGGAACAGGACCTGATCAATATTACCGGTTATGATGCGCTGTCCATGCAGCCAAACTCTGGCGCCCAGGGTGAATATGCGGGCCTGCTGGCGATACGCAACTATCAGAAAGCCAATGGTCAGGCACACCGCAATATCTGCCTGATTCCATCCTCTGCCCACGGCACCAACCCGGCTTCTGCCGTCATGTCAGGGCTCGAAGTGGTGATTGTTGAGTGCGACAGTAACGGCAATGTCGATATTAACGACCTGCGAGCCAGGGCAGAACAATACAGCGAACGACTGTCCACCCTGATGATCACCTACCCGTCGACCCACGGCGTCTTCGAAGAAGACATTCGTACTATCTGCTCGATTATTCATGAACACGGCGGACAAGTTTATATGGACGGTGCCAATATGAACGCCCTGGTTGGCATTGCCCAGCCCGGACAGTTTGGTTCTGACGTCTCGCACCTGAACCTGCATAAAACCTTCGCCATTCCACACGGTGGCGGTGGTCCGGGCATGGGGCCAATTGGCGTTAAACAGCATCTGGCGCCTTATCTGCCCAATCATCGTGTCAGCCCAATAGATCGAGTCAGCCCGGTTGAAAGGAAACATGAAGGCACAGGGGCTGTGGCAGCAGCACCGTTTGGCAGTTCATCCATTCTTCCAATCAGCTGGATGTATATAAAGATGCTGGGACAGACTGGTTTGAAAAAGTCGTCAGAAGTCGCCATTCTCAGCGCCAACTACATTGCCGGGCGACTGTCAGAGCATTACAGCGTACTTTACCGCGGTCGCAATAATCGTGTTGCTCATGAGTGCATTATTGATATTCGCCCGATTAAAGACGACAGCGGCATTACAGAGGAAGACATTGCTAAACGACTGATGGATTACGGTTTTCATGCACCCACCATGTCCTTTCCTGTGGCAGGTACCCTGATGATCGAACCAACAGAGTCCGAGTCCAAAGCAGAAATTGACCGCTTTGTTGATGCCCTGATTGCCATTCGCCAGGAGGTCAGAAAAGTCGAGAACGGCGAGTGGCCAGTGGATAACAACCCGCTGGTTCATGCCCCACACACTCTGGCCGATCTGGCTGACTCCGGCTGGGATCGCCCGTACTCAAGAGAAGACGCTGTATTCCCCGCCGGTACTCAGGCCGGAAAGTACTGGCCTGCCGTAAACCGGGTCGATAACGCTTTCGGTGACAGGCATTTTGTCTGCAGCTGTCCTTCGACGGAGGTTTACAGGTAACGCTTTACCAAACTACTACACCCGATGGGATTATCAGCCAGGCCCCCGAACGATAAAGACTGCTACATCTATACTCCACGTATGACTTAAGAGCAGCCAGGGGGCAAGGATGTCCGGGATCAAAGGGTTTGGTAAGCGCGGGAGCTATGATCTGCCCGGAACACCTCCTGAAAAAGCCAAAACCACCAGCGAAAAGCAGGAAACTCCAGAGAAAAATAGCAAAACAGGCAAAAAAAACGGAAGACGGATTTTTAGCTTCCTGCCTTTTATGAGAAAGAAAGCCAAACCTGTAGAAAAGCCTGATACATTCCGTCCTCTGGATGACAGGTCAGTCAAACCAAATACACCCTCCAGAAACGTTCACACTGCCGAAAAAACAGCCCCCTCCACGGATAAAAGCAATAAGCAGCCTCTTGCTGATGCTCTGCCAGGTATGGCCGGAGGAAGCGCAGGCGTAGTCATTAATACGGCGAATGCAGGAACAGCAGAAGGCAGCACCGGAATGACACCGGGAATTGTTGAAGCAATAGAAGGGTTCGGTGAAGTGGCCTCACTGGCAGGAGACGCCGGAGATATTTCAGCCCTGACAGAAAGCTCCAAAGGTGTCGCAGCCTCGGCGGGTTCGGGGCATATCGTCGCAGGGCCTCATGCATTTTCAAACGGAGTTGAATCAGAGTTTTCAGAGATTCAACAAAGTGCGGCAAACCAGCTGACACCGGAAGACCTTACAGCTTTTCAGCAGGAAGGGGTTTCAGCGGATGACATTGAGTCGGTATTTACACACGCGGAAGAGCAGTTTTTTGACCAACTGAGTACACACGATCTTGATCAGTTTACCACGCAGGATTATGAGGCTCTGCAGGCTGATTACAGCACCGTTCAGGAAGGCACGCTGTCAGACCCCGAAATAACGGATGGTGCAGTCAAACAATCAGTAGAGCATTCAGGAGCCTCAGAGTACATTGAAGGACTGCTGGATCCGGTCAGCGTCGGCGTTGACGTTGGCGTAGGCATCGTTTCTCACAGCATCACCCTTGGACTTAACCTGCATAAGCTTTCAAAACTCCGGCACAGAAAAGAAGCGTTCGAGGCGTGTGGAAAACTGGTTGAGAACTGGGAATCTGCTTCTTTCGGGGATACTGAGCAAATATCCGTACAGGATATGAAAGATTATGCACTGATTGCCAGGCTGAGAGGGAATGAAAGCGACAGCAATCCTTTACTCACAGTGCTTGGTGAACAGCATTGCCACTATGGCAATGACCAGCAAATCCTTGCATTAATAGACCAGATGATAAAACTGACTGAAAACCGAAAAGACAACACCAGTCAGGACGTCCACAGGCGTCTAATCGCATGGAAAAGTGAGTTTAACGAAAGAGCAGCCCACTTTGAGAAAAGGCTTAAGAAAGGCTCTGCTGACAAAGAAAGCACTCCGCTGAAGGCTGCTCACCAGTCTAAAAAGATGATGGCTCAGCTAAATGATATTATGAAACCGGTTGGCGTTAAGGTCGACTACTCCACCCCGCTGAAGAAAGGCAAGTCTGCCCTGGCCTCAAAGCATAAACTGGTCATTAATGAAAACCGATTGCACCGTTACCTGAAGAAATCCGAACAGCTTCCTTACAAGTCTGATGTCCGGAATTATATTACGGATTACTCAGGCGATACCGATACGCTTGAAGCATTTTCCAGCTATGAGGGCCGGAAAATAAAACATCAAAAAAGTCAGGCCCGATGGACGGTAGGAGCAATGGTAACGTCTGCGATCCCGGTTCTGAAAGCCGACTATATGGTTCGCAGTGCAAGGGAGTTTAAAGAACGGAACTACCGGAGAAAAAGTAATGGTATTCTCGATGCCAAACTGGCCTGGCTGGGCGGGTTTATTAACAGGAATTTTGCAATCGTAGAAACAAAACCCTCTCTTAAAAATGCCCTGGAAGTGGCAGTGAAAGTGATCAGTGCGAAAAAAGACCGTACTCTGGTAAAATCTGAGGCTGCCGCAGCCAATAGTGCGATTGACATGACCGGAGCTGTTGCCGGTACAGCGGCAGCAACCGCCGCTCCGGGGATCGGAAGTCTGATTGCCGACTCCCTTGTCGGTGGCGCAAGGTTAGGGGTAACGGTTAAATCTGCTTTTAAGAGGCGGAGCGTCGATAAAAGACATCAGCAGTTTGGTCGCATTGAAACCGGTGTCTATTCGGAACTCAAAAAAGTTCATAACAACGCTCCGGAAGGGAAAGAAGGCGAAGCGGAAAGAGAAGCAATCAAAGAGGTTGCCGTGCAGCTTTTCGATGTCTCTGACGAACAGATAAATCTGTTATTTTCCCAGCCTGACAGCCGGGACCTGGTCTCTCAGAAAGGCATTATCCGTCTGCGGTTTAATAATTCTGATCAGTAATGAGAATAACAATGATAGTTTACGGTGACATACAGTCAGGCAACTGCTACAAAATAAAACTGCTAACTTCACTCCTTGGCATTGAGCATCAATGGGTTGATGTTGATATTTTAAACGACGAGACTCAGACAAAATCCTTTCTTGAGAAAAATCCTGTGGCCAAAATACCGGTTCTTGAACTGGATGATGGCCGTTGCCTGTCTGAGTCCAATGCTATTTTAAACTACCTTGCCAACGGCTCTGACCTGCTGCCAGACGACCGTTTCCAATATGCAAAAGTCCAGCAGTGGCAGTTTTTTGAGCAGTACAGCCATGAGCCTTATATTGCCGTCGCCCGGTTTATTGCAAAATATCTGGGGCTGCCCGACAGCCGCAGGGAAGAATACCAGTCAAAACAGGAAGGTGGTCACAAGGCGCTAACCGTTATGGAGCAACAGCTGAATACCAGCCCGTTTCTTACTGGCGAGGCGATCACCACGGCAGATATTTCGCTGTACGGTTACACTCATGTTGCCCACGAAGGCGGTTTTGATTTATCGGCCTACCCCGCTGTTCAGGGCTGGCTTGAGCAAATCCGGTCACTTCCGGGCTACGTTGCCATGAGTTGAACGCTCTGCGGCTACCGTCCGGTCGTAGCTGCGAAGTCGTATTCTCGTAACACTTCTACAATCTGAACCTGATAGGAACTGTACCATTGCCCCTGACCAGCCTTCTGGGCTGCCAGATGCACAGGGTCCGATTTCCATGCCTGAATCTGTTCCAGTGATGGCCAGTAAGAGATGGCCACTTCACTGGAACCTTCTGTAAAACTGTCAAAGCCCTGACAACCATAGTGTTCAAATGCAAGCTTACGCAGACGCTCAGCCATTGCGAAGTATTCTTCATCAAACTGTTCAACACTGGCTTTAAAGATCACTGCATACATTTTGGTCAGCCTCCCCGTGCATAAGTACTCAACCATATAAAATCATATTTTCTGACTTATTGTTCAGGCACCCTCGCCTTTGCGCCTTTATGCCCTTCAGGGTATTGCATAGCACCTGCCCAATAAGCCTTAATGCTTGAGCGATTTATGGAGAGATTGTTTTATACGGTTAAGCTCAATGACAACCAGTTAAACCACCAACTAGCGTCTGCGAAACGGACTTACAACAGCTGGACGACTTTCTGCTGGGAAAATGGGGAGACGACTATTTTTCTGTTCTACATCAGGATGCCACATCTCCGGAAAACAACACGTTACGGCTGGGTTTAATGAAACTGACGACGCAGGACTGGCAACGGATTCAAAAAGCAGATCAGTGAAGCAAAAAAAACGGGCAGTGTAATAGCTGCCCGTTTTTTACAAAGCGACGGTATCGCTTAACTGTAACCGATAAAAAGTTACATAAACATCACTGCACCCGGACCCAGAGGCAGGTTCAGCATACTCCAGATGATGAACAGAACAATCCAGCCACCCAGGAAGAAGAAAGTGTATGGCATCATCATGGAAATCACCGTACCCATACCGATCTTAGGACCATTCTCTTCCTGGTAGCGAGCCGCAAAGCTGGCAATAATCGGGAAGTAAGTCATCAGCGGGGTGATGATGTTCGTCGTAGAGTCACCAATACGGTACGCCACCTGAGTGTATTCCGGAGTGAAACCCAGCTGCATGAACATTGGGATAAAGACCGGCGCCATGATCAGCCACTTGGAGCTGGCACCACCCATAAACAGGTTAACGACAGCGGACAGAATCACCATGGCAACCGCCAGAGGCAGGCCAGTAAAGCCGATGTTCTGCAGCAGGTCAGCACCGGATACCGCAGCCACGATGCCCAGGTTGGAGTAGGTGAAGTAAGACACAAACTGCGCAGAGACGAAGATAATAACCAGTACGCTGGCCATGGTAGACATGGACTTTACCATGCCCTTCACAACGCCGTCAGCGCTTTCAAAGGTTTTGGAACCAAAGCCGTAAGCAGCGCCCGGTATCAGGAACACAGCAGTCAGGATCAGAATGATAGACTGCATGAACGGTGAGTTACCCAGAATCTGACCGGTCGCAGGATCACGCAGTGGTGCCGCTTCAGGAATGATCAGGGCACACAGCAGGGCAACCAGGGCAAAGAAAGACCATTTTGCACGCTTCAGGCCAGCCAGTTCTTCCGGCGTCATGGCATCGGCTTTTTCACCCATGTCACCACCGTAAGAACCCAGACGTGGCTCAACGATCTTGTCGGTAACAATGGTACCCAGAATCGTGATCAGGAAGGTAGACACGACCATGAAGTAGTAGTTTGCTACCGGAGTCACCATGTAAGTCGGGTCCATGATGCGCGCCGCTTCCGTGGAGATACCACCCAGCAGCGGGTCGGTAGAACCGATCACCAGGTTGGCAGAGAAACCACCGGATACACCGGCAAACGCTGCAGCAATACCCGCCAGAGGGTGACGGCCAAAGCTCATGAATACAATCGCACCCAGAGGTACCAGCACTACATAGCCAGCGTCGGATGCAATGTTGGACATAATACCGGCAAACACCAGAATAGGCGTCAACAGACTTTTAGGAGTCGCCAGAACCATACGCTTCAGCATGGCGCTGATCAGGCCGGAGTATTCGGCAACACCCACACCCAGCATCGCCACCAGAATGGTACCCAGTGCGGCATGACCAGTGAACGCATCGATGGCATTGGTAAACATAAAACGAATGCCGTCAGCGGTCAGCAGGCTCTTGATCGCCACCGTGGTTGGCACCAGCTCACCACTGGCACGATCCATAGCGTCATAGGTAACGGATACGCCAATAAGGCTCAGCAGCGCAGACAGTGCTACTGTACCTACTGCAAAGTAGAAGAACATGATGATTGGATGAGGAAGCGCGTTACCACCGCGCTCAACAATATCCAGGAAGCGCTGAAGTGCTCCTTTCTGACCCACAGACGGGCTCGAACTCACTGCAGTGTTCATGAAAAATTCCTTATTTGAGGGAAATAACCCCTGCCCTGATGAACACTTTTCCAGGCTCAGCCAGCCATTGCTAAAACCTTCGGCTTACCACTTTTTACAAATGAAAACTGTCTTATAGAAAACGGCTTACACTTACATCCGGTGGTCGAATATCCATCAGACAGGGGGTAGCTATTTTCCGCATTTCATTTTCAACGGTGCTGACATACGTCAATCTCATGTCAATTAAGAGTGTTTTTTTTGACCAAACAGCGTAATAAAAGTATTTATTTCTTAATAACTTACTTATTTCAGGATTATTTCATGCGCATTCGTACAGATAATGTACGACCATAAAAAAAACAGGGACATCCGCCGTAGCCGGACATCCCTGTTTAAAGACAGATGAAGCTGCCAGTCAGTGATTGACTGTTTACTTCACCGCCAGACGAGCAATATTCACAATCACTTCAACGGCTTTTTCCATATCTTCCAGGGCAATAAACTCATAAGGGCCGTGGAAGTTATAACCACCCGTAAAGACGTTCGGGCACGGCAAGCCTTTAAACGACAGGCGTGCGCCATCAGTACCACCACGGATCGGCTTTATAAGCGGCTTCACCTCAGACGCCTCCATTGCGCACTTTGCCAGTTCAATAATCTCCTGACGCGGCTCAACCATTTCCCGCATATTGCGGTAGTTATCCTTTATCTCAAGGGTCAGGGTTCCGTCACCGTGTTGTTCATTGAACTGTGCAACCCTGTTTTCAATAAGCGCTTTGCGTCGTTCCAGACCATCTTTGTCAAAATCACGGATCAGCCAGTGCATAAAGGTTTCACTGATGCTGCTGTCCATGCTGTTCAGATGGAAAAAGCCCTGGTATTCATCCGTGGTTGCCGGTGTTTCATCTTTCGGCATACTGTCGATGAATTCCGCAGCAATCAGCATGGCATTCACCATTTTGTTTTTGGAATGTCCCGGATGCACACTCTTGCCATGAACGGTAATCTGCGCCTGCGCTGCATTGAAGTTTTCAAATTGCAGTTCGCCAACCGGCCCGCCATCAATCGTGTAGGCAAATTCAGCACCAAACTGCTCAACATCAAAGTGGTTGGCACCACGACCTATTTCTTCATCCGGTGTAAAGCCAATGCAGATATCACCATGTTTAATCTCAGGATGCTCAATCAAATATTCAATCGCCGTGAGAATTTCAGCAATGCCTGCCTTGTTATCAGCGCCCAGCAGAGTAGTGCCATCGGTGGTAATCAGGGTTTTTCCCAGACAGGTATCCAGCTCAGGAAATTCAGCAGGCGACAGTGTCAGAGTGGTTCCCAGGGCAATGGCCTTGCCGTCGTAGTTTTTGATGATCTGCGGTTTAACATTCTCACCGGAATAATCGAACGCAGTGTCCATGTGGGCAACAAAACCAATGGGAGTCACAGGCTGTTCGGTATTTGATGGCAGACGGGCCATCAAATAACAGTTGTCGTCCAGAGAAATATCAGACAATCCCAGTGTTTCCAGCTCTGTCTTCAGAAATTTCGCCAGCTCAAACTGTTTACTGGTGCTGGGTACCGTGTCGAACCCGGGATTGGATTGTGTATCAAATTGAACGTAGTTCAGGAAGCGATCCAGAAGTTTGCTCATAGCGTATTACAACTCGCAGCAGAGGGTTATGCACACAGACGTCCATGATGGTCGCCGGGCAAGGGAGTTCTGCATGCTAGTGCAGGGGTGGAGGGAATGTGTTGATATCGGTCAAATAACAGTCCGCCCGAAAGGTTTACATTCCTGCCCCCGCGCTTACAATTAAGCACAGTTTCCGGTTCAGTGGATTAAAAACAACAACAGGGACGGCTGTGAAAGAAAATACCCCAAAAGGCGTTGCTTATGCAGTGGCGACTGCCGTTATTGCCAGTACTGCCGCAGCCTCGACCAAGTTAATCGCTGTCGATGTGCCTGTACCGATGATCGTTCTGGTACAGTATTCAATTTGTCTGGTGGTCATGTTGCCATGGTTGCTGCGCAACGGTTCCGGGGTTCTGAAAACTCAGCGGCCTGCTGCCCACCTTATGCGTGGCCTGACCGGCTGGTTATGCTTCTATGTTTATTATCTGGCCCTGGCCCATATTCCACTGGTCGATGCAACGCTGCTGCGTAACACCGGCCCGCTGTTTGTGCCACTGGCTATCTGGCTGTGGCTGAAGGTTGTTATCCCCCGCAAGTCATGGGGACCCATGATACTGGGCTTTTGTGGCGTTCTGCTGATATTGAGACCACAGTTTAACGGCATCAATCCCTGGCATATTGTCGGCCTGCTGTCTGGTTTTTTCCTTGCCTTTTCCATGGTGGGAACAAGAACATTGTCGACGACAGAACCGTCCAGCCTGATCCTGTTCTATTATTTTGCAATCTCCTTCCTCTGCAGCCTGCCACTGGCCATTGCTAACTGGCAGGCCATTCCATTGTGGACCCTGCCCTGGCTTGCCTATGTTGGCTTATCCATATTCATCACCATGTGGTTGTATACGCAGGCTTACACCTGGGCAAAAGCAACAGTTGTGGCACCAGTCAACTATCTGGGTGTGGTGTTTGCCGGTTTTCTGGGCTGGCTGATGTGGGGGCATGTACCCGACACGGTTGCCCTGAGCGGCATGGTGCTTGTGGTTGGAGCAGGGCTGTTGTCTATCTATCTGGGCGCAACGGCCAGCAGACAGAAAACCGGTTCGTCAGTATCTAAACAAACAGTGTCGTCAGGCTAACGGTTTACTTTTGTCTCTGCAGACCTACAATTGGATGACAAAGCGCAGTAACAAAAACGCCAGAAACGCTGGCACCATTATTATAATCCGGGGGCTTCATGACCGCAGTAACGCCTGCCAGTCCAGACCTGCAACAGACACCGTTGCACGCTTTACACCTTGAACAGGGAGCACGAATGGTTCCCTTTGCGGGCTACGATATGCCCGTACAGTACCCTTTGGGTATAAAAGCTGAACATCTGCATACCAGAAAGCAGGCTGGCCTGTTTGATGTCTCCCATATGGGGCAGCTGTTTCTAAAGGGTGAGAAAGCCGCTGAATGGCTGGAATCCCTGGTGCCTGTCGACATCATTGACCTGCCTGAGGGCCGCCAACGCTACGCCCTGTTTACCAATGAACAGGGCGGTATCATGGACGACCTGATGGTCAGCCGTTTTGCTGATGACTGCCTCTACCTTGTCGTGAACGCCGCCTGCAAAGAACAGGATATTGCCCATCTGCAATCCCACCTGACCAATGATATTCAGCTTGAACGTCTGGATAACCGGGCCTTGCTGGCACTGCAGGGACCGGAAGCTGCCGAAGTACTGGGTCGTTTTGCACCGGAAGTGAGAAGTATGATCTTTATGGATTCCCGCCGGGTTGCCATAGAGGATATTGAATGCTTTGTCAGTCGCTCCGGGTATACCGGTGAGGATGGTTATGAGCTGTCAGTCCCGGCTTCCGAATCAGAAAAAATAGGTCGTTTACTTCTGGAGCAACCCGAAGTTGAACTGATTGGACTCGGAGCCCGTGATTCGTTGCGTCTGGAATCCGGATTATGCCTGTATGGGCATGATATCACCTCGTCAACCACACCGGTTGAGGCCAGCCTGAACTGGGCCATCAGCAAAGTTCGTCGTAACGGTGGCACCAGGGCGGGTGGCTTTCCCGGTGCGGATATCATTCTCCAGCCGACAGACACTAAAGCGTTGCTGAACAGGCGGGTCGGATTGTTGGGCAGTAGTCGTGCGCCCGTCAGGGAAGGAACTGTTTTAATGAATGCTGAAGGAGAAACCATTGGCAGGGTAACGTCCGGCACTTTTGGTCCAACGGTTGGCCGCCCTGTTGCCATGGCTTATCTTGCAAAAGACTATGCCACCATCAATACTGAAGTCTTCGCTTCTGTCAGAGGCAAGGCTCTGCCCATGACTGTCAGCCAGATGCCATTCATTGAACAACGTTACTTCCGGGGCTGACGTTCAGCATCCAGCCGTCCTGAATTACAGCTGTGTAGATATTAAATGACAGGTAGTAAGAGGAGGGCGTATTTTGCCTTATACCGGTGTAAAAACACGATTTTTCTACAACCGCAATCATTTTTTTTTGTTTTCGGGCCGATCATTCAGAAGTGCCGAGGTCCAGAACCTGATTATTGATTGTGAATACGGAGAGCTCCCAAAACGGTATCCTCCCAGCCATATGTTCAGCATACCAGCGGAACGTCGTTTGCTGTTTTATTGTCCCCATGGAACAATTTTAGAGCCCTACATAGCAAGCCCGATCCCTTTAATGCAGGGGTCGTTTGAAGCCTGTGAAGTAGTCACCAGAGGTCAGTACTCCTTTAACTACAGGCTAACTCCCAGAGACCCTTTCTTAGGTCTTGGTACTACCGCCTGCAGGAAGACAAAGGCGCATACTATATACAAATCAATCATTCAGGCTGACAGACTAGAGAGGCGCGAAACGGGAGAAACACGCGCTGCAAACGTGTACGATATTCTTGTACCAAGTTGCAAAGTGCGCTTGAAGAAGTTATTGACAGAGATAGAGCTCAGATTTCCTCATTACCGGAATATCCACTGTCTGTTTAGCCGCAAAATAGCGGGTGAAAAATCAGACAGCTACGACCCTTATACACTTCCTTCACGCTTTGTCCAGGGCCAACTCGGTCACTGGGAGCTTCTTGAAGAAAACGATGGGGACTTCACTATTACTGAGCCATGGGTGTTTATTGAAATTACTGATCCCAATCAAAGTTAGTGCAGTAAAACTGCTGATATCCATACACACAAATATATACTTTTATGCACATCTATTTTTCGAATAACAGTAGCACCGGGACCATCAAAACACACCATTACTCTGCAGGAATACGCGACAATTCATCCTGATAGCGGTCCTCCCAGCCACAGGTACTCAGCAATAACAGCATGGCATAGAAAGCTACCAGGTACGCTGGCGCCATCACCAGCCCAAGACTGCAGAACCATTCCAGCAACATGGGGGTGGAACCGGCAAACAGGGCGAATGCCAGATTGTGACAAAATGCTACGCCTGAATAGCGTGACCGGGTGGGAAATAACTCAACCATCGAGGCTTCATAAGCCCCCATAACCATTGAGCAGGATATAAACAATGGCATAAGGGCCCAGAAAGGGCTGATACCAATAGAATTGAAGGTCACCACAATAGGCAGGGCAAGACAACACCCCAGCCTGATCATGGGTATTCGACCCGTTTTATCCGTCACTACCGCCATAAACAGTGTGACCACTGTCAGAATCAGAAAGCCCCAGAAGCTGATAGAAAATACCCGTTCCGGATCGATGTTCTGGAACTGCAACTGATATCGGGGCATAAACAGCAGGATAGACGTCGTAACCGCTGGAAAAATAGCCACCAGGCACCCCCGAATCAGGCTGATACGGTGCGACCTGAGCAGATGGATGACAGGAACCACAGGGCGGTGACCGGAAACAGACTCTTTGAATACAGGCGTTTCTTCCAGCGACAACCTCAACCAGAGGCTGATCAGCCCCAGTATTCCCCCCGTCATAAAGGCGACCCGCCAGCCCCACTCAACCACCTGATCATCACTCAGATAATGGTACAAAGCCGTGACGGTTGCTGTCGCCAACACATTGCCAAAGGTTACGCCACTGATGACCAGACCGGTCACCTGACCTCTGCGTCCGGGGCGGGTATGTTCGGCGGCAAAAACCACAGCGCCGGGAATCTCCCCGCCAAGGGACAACCCCTGAATAATCCGCAACACCAGAAGAGACAGGGGCGCAAAAACTCCCCATTCATCGGCTCCTGGCAGCACTGCAATGCACGGGGTCGCCAGTGACATCAGCAGCACTGAGTATATATAAGGTTTTTTGCGCCCATACCGGTCACCGAAGTGGCTGTACATCAGCCCACCAGCAAAGCGGGCCAGATAACCGGCAAAAAACAGTATTAAAACCGGCATCACGCCACTCATCGCAGAGCCTTCCGGGAAGAAGACCCTGGCTATCACCCCGGACAGAAAGATCAAAAGGGTAAAGTCGTAAAACTCCAGTGTGGCACTGAGGGTGGTGATGCAGCGGATCTTAACTGCCGAATCCATTGTTCACTGACCGGTTGACTAAACATCGCGACAGTTTAGACCCTCTACAAATTAGCCTCCTGAGCCTTGCCTTTAGGGCTGGTAAGTACTTATGGATTTTTCAGGCAGTTTTATTGCTATCAACTATCTTTTCCTGATTAAAAGCCTCATAGAGCTAAAAAGAACAAGGTAGGAACTAAGCTATGGCTCACAGTGTCTTATTTACAATTCCCCCTGTTCTCATTAATAGCAAGACAGGCCATAGGTTTTATTGCATCGGCGCGGAGCATAGTCGGGTTAAAAATAGTCGGGTTAAAAATAACCGGACTATAAGGAAGTAAAGAAATTATGAGGTTAAAACCGTCAGGATGCCGGGCTTTATATCTTTGCCTGATTCTCTGGTGCTTTGCTGGTAACAGCGTTACCTATGGGGATGGCCGGCCTGGGGCTAACCCGGTGTTTTACCGACCTGCCAAGCCCCACTGCAAAGTCCCGGACAGGCACACCACAAAAAACCTCTGGCATGCCGCCCGATACCTCCGACAGGGTAAGCTGGACAAAGTCAAAGAAGTCATCAAACAGGGTTTGCCTGTGAATGCGGTATTTGAAGATCAATTTGGCATTCTCGGCCAGACCTATATAGCTCAGGTCGGTCTGCTGGATATGGCAGTCATGTACAATAAGCACGATGTTCTGGATCTGTTATTAGAATATGGTGCCAACCCTGACGGTTGCGGTACCCAGGAGCTTGACCCAGCCTATCTTGCGATTACTTATAAACACTTCAAAGCCCTGAACAAGCTCACTGAAGCCGGAGCCACCCCTGATAAGTGGATAGGGCCAGAACAGAATAAGCAAACCGCCCTGCATTATCTCGTCACCCATCCTGACTCCTGTGCCAGTGAGCCTGTCAGTCGGGAGGCTGCAGGGGCGATGCAGACACTGCTCACCCACGGTGCAAATGTCAATGCCCTGAACGTTAGGGGTGAAACACCACTGATACAGTCGGTACAGAACTGTCAGTATAATTCTGCGTATACCCTGATCCCCCTTCTACTGATCACCCACGCTGCAAACCCCTTTGTCTACCCTGCGGGAGGCTTTAATATTTTTCACAAAATGGTCTCCCACGGCAATCTCAGTCGTGACAAAGATTTATGGTTGTTACTGGCAGGCTACGTCCGGGCAGGTGGTGATAAAATGATGGAAATTGCCAGAAGCCATCCCTACTTCCGAGCCCGGCTGGACGCGATTCAGAACGATATCTCCTCTCCGGAGGGGGTTTTAAGCTGGTTCTGGAACCGGACGCATTCATACGGCACACTGCGTGATCATGTTTCCGAAATGATTGACATGTTCAATGACCAGAGGGTCATCAGACACGATCTCAAAAAAGTACACCGCCTCGTAACCTGTCGCAAAGATTCTGACTGTTTCACGCCACTGCATTATGCTGGTCATACTATTCTGACACCCCTGGCTATGGAATGGTTAGACAGGCTGGGCAGTGACTTTTCAACTCTCAGTTACGAAGGCAATACTGTACTGCACTACGCCATCAAGAATCATCTGACCGAGAGTCTGGATACTCTGAAACCTTATTCAATTGACCCGATGCAGCGTAATAATGAAGGCATGACCAGCTTTGATGTCGCCATGGCCTTCACACGCGATGAAGAAAAGCATTCTGTGTTCGAAAGTCTGTGCAGTATGCCTCTGAACAATGATGAACCAGAGATCTGTAGTGCTTACTTCGACCTGCTTAATGCCCGTTGTACACAGATAATGGCACCTGAAAACATTACCCTCTCTGCTTATCCGGAACGGGAGCAGCGCTACCTAAGCAGCTTTGCCATGAAAAACTGCCAGGATAGCAGTCACCAACGGCTCAGCACACGACAAAAACTGGAAATACTGACCGAATCCCCGGATACCACTTCCCAACGCATCAATGCCCACGACACCATCTGGGTAAAGCCTGAACATCTGCTTCAATATGATATGGAAGATTATCCGGAGTTAAGGAATTTCCTGGTGCAAAAATACCCCGGACAGGCTGCTCATCTCATACACAAGAATCGCTGGCTGCCAGAAAGCACTGTCGAACTGCCAGAGTCACTGACTAACCACTTCACAAAACTGAACCGCAGGGCTGACTGGTACTCTCCAACCAGTCAGCATTTACAGCAATTGCAGAGCTTTACCCAACTGAAACACTATCTGAAGTACGATCACTCGCCAGAAAAAGACTCTATCCAAACCTGGCTGGTTCAGCGGGACGCCCCTGCACTGTTTATGTACACGCTGACCATGGGCATGAAACCCGCAGTCGTCGATTCACCATGTAATCTGCCGGAACACCTGACTTACCTGTGCCAGTCACCCATTGCCGCCATGAACAACACGCACTCCCAAACTTATACTGCGCTTTTATCGCTCTATGGTCACTATGATTTTATGACTTTGCCTCTTCAAAATCAGACAATAGATCTTTGGCTTTATCATGCCGTTCATAGCGGGAAACCTTATTGGGTTGAGCTGTATCTCAGCGCAGGCGCTAATCCTAATGCTTTCATTTCACGTCACCAGTATGCACAGATGAAACACAACCTGCACCAAAACAGGCGGGAGCTACTGACCCCAATGCCGTCCTGTGGACTTCTGGCTGACGCTCTGCGTTTAGAGAAAGACCAGGCTGAAGCAACAATGTCCCGACTGCTGTTATTATACGGAGCCAGTGTTGACCCCGTTATTCCCCATGGCTGTTCATTCGTTGAAAACGATCTGCAAATCCCGCCTCTCGGCTGGGCTGGACATATTAAGGATCAGGAGGTGACTGAGCTACTGAATTATTTTGACCCGACAGAAGTGTCCCATCGAGCCTGGGAAAACAAGCCCGTTAACGAATGGTACACAAACGAGCAGATTGCCACCAATGCTCTCAGGTTGACCTCGGAACAGTATTCCCTGATTTTGGGTAATGAGATACAAACGCCGCTTTGTACCTGTTTCGGACTGCAAAAGATAGCGAATGAAAACCAATCACTGGCCGCTTCCTGTGCATCCGATCAATACTCACTGATTCAGGGTGATAAAATAAAATCACCGTCCCCTGCCTGTATGGAACAGCTTAAGATCATAACGAAAGACAATCCGTCATTTGTCCCTTACTGTCAGCTACAGATAAACGAGCTGCCAGACGAGGTTAAACTGTCGATCTGCAGCCCCGACCTGTTTCAGTAGCATCCATCATTAATACGCCAAAAAAAAGGCAGCTGATTCAGCTGCCCTTAAACACACATTGCACATTGCCGTGGAAGTTTATTTTACTTCCAGAATCTGCTCCTCAATCTTTTGTTTCCAGATTTGAGGGCCGGTGGTGTGAACAGAGTCTCCGGTGTGATCAACCGCCACGGTTACCGGCATGTCTTTCACTTCAAACTCATAGATCGCTTCCATACCCAGTTCCGGGAATGCCAGAACTTCGGCTTTTTTCACAGCCTGAGAAACCAGATATGCCGCACCACCGACTGCAATCAGGTAAACAGACTCGTTGTCCCTGATCGCTTCAATCGTTGCAGCACCGCGCTCCGCTTTACCGATAGTACCGGCCAGACCACCTTTCTCCAGCAGCGTACGGGTAAATTTGTCCATTCGGGTAGACGTGGTTGGGCCTGCCGGGCCTACGACTTCATCACGAACCGGGTCAACCGGACCCACGTAGTAAATGAAGCGACCTTTCAGGTCAACCGGCAGCTCTTCGCCACGCTCCATCATCTCAATCATGCGCTTGTGCGCGGCATCACGACCAGTAAGGATTTTACCCGACAGCAGAATCGTATCGCCCGGCTTCCAGCTCTTGATGTCGTCTTTGGTGATATTGTCAATATCCACCTTCAACACACCTTCGCTCATATCCAGCTCCACTTCCGGATACTCATCCAGGCTTGGTGGTGTCTGGAATACCGGACCATTCCCCTTCAGAGTGAAGTGTGCGTGGCGGGTTGCCGCGCAGTTTGGAATCATCGCTACCGGCAAGGACGCGGCATGAGTCGGGTAGTCTTTAATCTTGATATCCAGAACCGTAGTCAGGCCACCCAGACCCTGAGCACCAATACCCAGGTTGTTAACAGCATCCATGAGTTCCAGACGCAGTTCTTCAACCCGGTTTTGTGGACCTCGTTCACGCAGTTCATGAATATCTACCGGGTCCATCAGGGACTCTTTGGCCATAACCATGGCTTTCTCGGCAGTACCACCAATACCGATACCCAGCATACCGGGAGGACACCAGCCCGCCCCCATGGTTGGAACCGTCTTCCTGATCCATTCAACAATATCGTCAGACGGATTCAGCATAGCCAGCTTGGACTTGTTCTCAGAGCCACCACCTTTGGCAGCTACCTGAACTTCCACTTTGTCGCCAGGCACCAGTTCAGTATGAATAACGGCCGGAGTGTTGTCTTTGGTGTTCTTGCGGGCTCCGGCAGGGTCTTCCAGCACAGAGGCGCGCAGAACATTGTCCGGATGAGTGTAAGCCCGGCGAACACCTTCGTTCACCAGATCATCCAGAGGCTTGTCGGTATCAAAACGAACGTTCATCCCCACTTTCAGGAAGATGGTCACAATACCGGTATCCTGACAGATCGGGCGCTTACCCATGGCACACATTCTGGAATTAATCAGAATCTGGGCCATGGCGTCTTTCGCCGCTTTAGAAGATTCCTTCTTCCATGCTTCATGCACGGCCTGAACAAAATCAATCGGATGATAATAGGAGATAAATTGCAGAGCATCAGCAACGCTCTCAATCAAATCTTCTTCGCGAATAACAGTCATTAAAGCTCCCCAGCTCCTATGATCGTCCTCTTGATGTTTCGGCAAAACATCAAGCAACTCTTAAGCAACAGTAATCTCTCCAAAAAAATTACGGCTATCACCTTTAAAAAGGCAAAAAACACCGCCCGTCGAATTAAAACCGACCAAACAATGTACTAACCGCTAATTTCGAGCGCATAATATCAACAACTTTCCGGCCAAAACATTGATCAATAACAATATATTTTCGACCAACCCTTAATTTATCCGTAAAATACCCTAACTGTGTACAATTTTTATACGTACAGACCATATTTTAAACAACATGCCTTTAATTACATTTGCAGGCCGTACCTATCAAGCCAGTTCACAGAGGCCATTACTGGAAACATTGCTGTCACACAGACTGACTGTCCCCCATTCATGCCGGTCAGGCTACTGCCACTCCTGCCTGATGAAGGTCGAAAAAGGAAAGGTTCCAGCCTGCAGCCAGCAATCACTGAACATCGACAAAGTCCAGCAGGGTTACTTTCTGGCCTGCCTGTGCAGGCCCGAACAGGATATGGAAATATCTCTGGCAAAAAGAGATACAGTTCCGGGCATTATCACTGGCAAAACCAGGCTGACGTCCACGCTTATCGCCCTGGATATAGCACCCCGACATCCTGTTGACTATCAGCCGGGGCAACTGATTACGCTGTGGACAACAGATTCGCCACCTTCAGCCAGTCAGCCCTCAGGCCGTTCAAACAACAGCAATGAACTGGCCCGCCCCTGTTATCTTGCCTCGCTGGCTGAACAGGACAAACCGTTAACCGTCCATATCCAGCGCAGAGCGAATGATCAGTTCAGCCAGTGGGCTCATGATTGTACACAAATCGGTCAAAAAATCAGTATCAGTGATGTACGAGGGACAAAAATTTATCAAAATTTGTCATCAAACAACCTGATTGTTGTACAGGACGGCTGCCTCGCTCCCATTCTGCCCCTGTTGCGCAAACTCTACGCCTCCTCTGCAACCACCAGAAAGTCTGTACAACTGATCCTTCAGGTTGACCATAAAGACAACCTTTATGGTATGACACTGATTAACAGACTTGCGCAGCAACAGCCTGACTTTACTGTCCAGGTTTGTTGTGGTTTACAGGGAAAGAAACAACTTGAGACAATACTGGGGAAATCCGGGTCATCCTCAGAATTACCCGACAGCCGCTTGATAATTTCCGGCTATCAGGATTTCATAAAACAATACACACAACAGGTTCAGATGGACATTCTGCTTCTGCCTTATTCCTGATAACCTGTTTTTACCCCGCATAGGAAATGAAGTATGAGCATGCTCGAACACATTCAAGACAAGCTATCCTCGTCTTTGTCGCTGGAACATATTGAAGTCATTAACGAGAGTCATCTGCACAACACGCCACCAGGTTCGGAGTCCCATTTTAAAGCCATTCTGGTCAGCAGTGAGTTCTGTCAGAAAATGCCGGTCAAACGACACCAGATGGTTTACTGCCTGCTAACCGACGAAATGCAGAACAGTATTCACGCCCTGGCTTTGCACACTTACACACCGGAAGAATGGGCGTCACGCCAGCAGCAGGCACCTGATACACCGGACTGTCGCGGAGGCAGCAAGCACTAAAATGGGTCACTGAGAGAAAGGGGCTTTGAAATGTGCGGTGGCGTGCAGTTTGATTACGAAGGTCAGACGATAAAAACCTTCTTTCCCAATCCAAAGGCAAGGTTACCCGTTCTGACCCGACAGGGACAAAGCGTGCTGGTTCCCTGGGGCAGACGTGAAGACCAGTCCGGTCGTTCACCTCAGGGTGGCTGGGCCAGGCTGGAGTCCATTCAGCAGGGAGCCTGGAACCGGTTCAGTCCCCGCCCGGTAAAAATCGTAGTTGATGCCTTTATGGAAAAAGACATCAAAGGCAAAAGCCACTGGTTTATGCTGGAACCAGACCAGTTCATTCAGGGGCTGATTGCAACAGACGGTCCTTTTACCCGCCTGTATGTGGTGACAGAAGAAAACGAACAGAGTTGCCATGAAAAACGTCGCTGGCCCCGGTTGATTAAAACCAGCAACGGCGAGCTGAAGGGGAAAGCCAGAAATCCTCAGTCTTTATTCTGACGACCGACCGACGTATGCAAACCACACTCCCTGTGTCCCAGTATTTTGGTTGGGTCGTAATAGTCTTCTTCAATGGGCAGGTCGTGCTCAACCAGATATTCCTCAACATCCAGTTCTGTCCAGTTCAATAATGGGGCAATCCTCAGGTAACCGTCCTTTGTTTCTGACGCCACCTCCAGCCCCTGCCGAAACGCCGTCTGATCTTTACGAATGGCTGTCAGCCAGACATCCGGGGCTTCAGACGCCATGGCTCTGGCAAAAGGCTCCAGTTTAACCTGACGGGTAAATTCATCGTGTTCGGGGGTATCGACTTCCGGAACCCCTCCCATCACAGCACTGCGATAAGCGCGACTGTATTCAGGGTGATAGATGCGGATATTCAAACCCAGTCGATCAATCAGCTGTCTGGCAAAACGATAGGTTGCCTCTGTACCATAACCCGAATCAATCCATACCACCGGTATATCAGGTCTTACCTGTGTCACCATGTGCAGGATAGCGGCTTCATGTGGACCAAAGTTGGTGGTCAGCACGGGCGCTTTGGCATCAGCCAGTGCTGAGGCAATGATGTCCTGAGGCGATAGCGCAGTCAGGTCTCTGTTGATCGCATCCAGATTCATTCTTATTCCTGTTCTGATTTAATCAATGCTTAATAAGTAATGAGCAGACTATAGGAAAAGTCATCTGGACAGAATCGTCTAAGGGAGGGTGGCAAGATTGATTTTGACCATGCTTATAACCGGCAGGCAGCTACGCAGAGGGGTAACCATAGGGGAACTGCATTGCAGTCCCCCTATGATTTCAGTAGCTCAGCTCAATGGCAGCATGAAGCTGTTCCCCACGACCAACACCCGGACTGACTTCCAGCAACTGCCAGCCGTAATCAAGGCGCACAGTCAGGTAACGGTCAAGACTGTACCTTAACCCAAGCCCTGCCGAAGCCAGATTGGTAGCCCGTTCGCCTGCGAGCCGGTTGTTGTTACCAAGGGTGGCGTAGTCGTAAAAGGCTAGTAGCTGCACCTGATCCTGAAGGCCTGACTGCTCCGCCAGCAGAGACCGGGCGGGACTGCGCAGTTCATTGCGTAGAATTAACCCCTGATCACCCAGAACAGCAAACTGGTCGTAGCCACGTACCGTTGAATAACCACCTGCCGCCATCTGTTCAGTAGGTAACAGGCTGTCTCCGGTTCCCTGAACATTCAGCTCGGCCTGCCAGACCAAATCCATAGGCAATGGAGTCTGCCTCTTGAGGCTCAGGCGGGCATACTGATAATCGGCAGAGGCGTTTGCCCGTGCCTGCTGGTAGTCATGGTCATCATTGTACCGGGTCATGCCACCGGGACTGACCACAGCCCTGAGATTAATCTCGGTCAACCCATAAGGATCGAGAATACCCAGCAGATAACCGATTTCGAACTGGGAAACATCCGTATCGGATGAAAAGACATTAACGCCACCAAATTCCAGGTCGCTGTTACCCCGTTTGAAGACATAGCCCAGCTTTAACTCATGACGTCGAAGCCGGTCACTACCTGACAGAGGAATGGTGTAGTTGCCTCCCAGTCTCCAGCTTCTTCCCTGCTGGTTAAAGCTGTTAAGCCCTTCGGGCTTCGATTCAGCGTAAGCGCCAGAGAAATCCACTATATGCCGCCAGGAAAGCGGTGCCTGATAGTCAAAAGCGTGTGCCTGCAGATACTTGCTATGAAAAGCCCTGGTGTACTGGTAGCTGAACAGGTGGTCTCGCTGCCAGAGGTTGCCCAGATTAAAACCGGCGATCCAGCGATCGAGATCAGTTGTGGGTGTACCGCTGTTCTCATAACGGGTATAGAATCGTCGGGGAGGCCGGTCTTCCACGTTAAGAATAATGTCGGTTTGACCAAACTCTGCCCCCGCTGCCAACAGGGCGCTGACTTCCCTGAACGGGTCACGGTTGAGCCAGCCAAGGTTATCATTCAGGACTTTAGACGACAGCAATTCACCAGAACTCAGCCCCAGTGATCTGACCAACCTCCCCGGATCATTATATTTAGCACCTTCAACCCTGATGTCACCCAGCCGGCCAGTGACTACCACATACTGTACCACCCCGGAGGTAATATCCTGCCCCGGCGGGGCAATCACCTGAATCACCGGTAAATCATGCTGACTGAACCAGTTTTCCATCAGACGACGAATATCGTTCAGCCCGGCAAAGGTCAGTGGCTGACCAAGGTAGGGCTTAAGTTCTGCAAGAAGAGCCTGCTGGTCACCGGGAATATCAACCCGGTCCATCACCACACCGACCTCCCCCTGCCAACCATCAGTCAGCAGAGTATCGGGGGAGCCGTGAAACACCAGCCCCTTTAATGCATTGAGTACAACCTTGTCACTGCCTGTGGCTGTGTCTGGTTCCGGCAATACCTCCAGAAGCCTTTCAGGCATGGTAGATTCCGGAAGGCTTGGCTCATACAGCTCTTCACTGCGAGCTGTATTCGATGCCAGCATCGACAGGCACGATGTTGCGAACAATGTTGCAAGCAATGTTTTATTCATCATTGCCACCTTCGCTGTCTTCTTCTTTTTCTTCTTCATCTTCGTCGTCGTCTTCGTCATCCGACTCACTGGAGTCATCCGATTCGCTGGAGTCATCTGATTCACTGGAGTCATCTGATTCACTGGAGTCATCTGATTCACTGGAGTCATCTGATCCACTGGAGTCATCTGATTCGCTGGAGCCATCCGATTCACTGGAGCTTTCTGATTCGCTGGAGCTTTCTGATGAATCTGAGTCACCGGAATCACCTGCATCGGCACTGTCACTACCCTGGGATTCTTCCTGAGTGCTGTCCTGAGCACTGCTGCCCTGATCAGTAGTTTCAGATGACTCACTGCTTTCAGCCATCTCTCCGGGAGCTTCCTCGGTATTTTCCATTTCAAATTCAGTGGGTGACTCACCGCTGCCAGCGGTTTCTTCCGGAGCTACTTCAGTATTTTCAGCTTCGAACTCAACAGGCGAGCCTGTACTCAAATCTGAAGAAACCGAGACCCCACCTCCGCCTGCGGCAGCACCGCTGGTTCCTGAAAACTCCTGAGAAATCGTATTATTGAGGAGCTGTCCACTATTGTTGTCCTGAGGCTCTTCAGGTTGCTCAGACTGATAGATAAATCCACTGCCATTTCCCGAAAGAACAGGATTTTGCGGATCAAAAACAGTGCTATAAGCCAAAATTTCATCGGTGATGGTATTGTTACGATTTACAACCGGATTCGTGGAATACACCATCCAGCGACCATTACTGTTCAGGGGAGCGCCGCTGCCCGAGTCGTTATGGAAGTTCGTACCAGCCAGAACAAGATCACCAGTACCCGCATTATTCACACCTGCGCCACTACCGAGAATGACATCACCATTTTCACTGCGCAGCAGCAATGTATTGTTACTGGTGTAATTGAGCGCACTTCCAAGCTGCAGGTCACTGCCGGTCAGGTTAATGCTGACATTACCTCCATTCATGGCGGCTGCCAGCATGGCACTGATACTTTCATCGAATACGCTGGTATTGTTGTTTACGTTCCAGCCTGTTGCGGTAATGCTGACATTGCTGTTGGAAACCGGGTTGCCGGCCTCTTCAGCTGATACGCCGCTGGAAGAATGCCCAATCGCTGCAGTGGTGGCGTGACTTTCAGTGTTACTGGGATCAGTGGTTACATGGAAGCCATTGCGGGTTAAGATTTCACCCCTTGAGTTAATGATAATATTGCCCTGACGCAGGCCATAGGCTTTATCGTCATCGTGTTCAAACTCTTTTGCGGGGTCTTTAAAGCGGTTGACACTGTCGTGAACAGCGCCATGGCCAATCTGGGCGTAACTGTTATTACCATTCCCCCCGACAATAGAGACATTACCAACATCGTTCAGGCTGATATTGCCGGAGAAATTACCGGAAAGCTCAGAACCGCCATGTCCAAGCTGGGCATAAGCGAAGCGACCACCGCCTCCAGTAAACTCAAGGTTCCCCGATTCTTCAATGGTGATATCGCCGGAAAGCACACTGTCAGGACGGGCGTAACTGCTATTACTACCAACAGGGGGCGCACTTCTTCCGCCATGGCCTAGCTGGGCATAGGCATCATCACCGCTTTCCCCGGCAGTGAACCGGATATCTCCTGCTTTCGTAATCGTAATATCGCCGGACTGATTGCCGTTGGCGTCTTCCCCACCGTGTCCAAGCTGGGCATAAGCATTTCTTTCCGTTCCGCCACTGAACGTAATGTCATCTGCCTTTGTAATGGTGATATTGCCAGCATGGGTACCATTGGCGTTTTCACCGCCATGCCCAAGTTGAGCGTAGGAAGTAAAACCGGTTCCACCGGTAAAGGCTATTGAACCTACATCCACGAGGTGGATATCACCGGAACTGTTAAAGTTGTTGGTATCACTGTTGCCTCGCTCATTCCCCACATGCCCGAGCTGGGCAAAAGCACCGTGCTTGGAAGCTCCGCCGGTAAAGTTAATGTCCCCTGCTTTTTCGATAGTGATATTACCGTTAAAATCGCCACTGGCATTCTCACCACCGTGTCCAAGCAGGGCGTAAGAACCATAAGTGCCGCCTTCAGGAGTGCCGTCTCCACTGCTGCTTACGAAGTTCAGATCCCCAAGCGCCCTCAGGGTGATGTCTGCACCGATTACCGTTGCCTCTCTGTCATTCTCCCAGCGTCCGGCATCTTTCCCTACATGGCCAATCTGGACATAACTGCCTGCCTCAGATCCGGCGGTGGCATCAAGGCCTCCTTTGAGGGAAACATCAATATCACCGGATACGGTGTAATCAGCCCCCTGGTCACTGACTTTGTAACCCAGCTGGGCATAGGCATCAGTATTGGTATCACTTCCCTTCAGCGTCAGGTCATTGCCATACACCCGTGTAGCACCACTGCGGGAGCCAACACTGATGCCTGCTGTCTGATTGCCGTCGCCTATAAAGACAGAACCGCTGTTGGCTCCATTTGAGTTACCGAAAAGAGTGGTACTTTCAAGGTTTGAATTATCAAAGGTTTCCGCATCAAATGCTGTAGCAGCATCCCAACCCGCAACAACATTAATATTGCCGCCAGTTTCATTGCTGTTTTGTAAGGAGGCATCAAAGTGGATATCGTTCCGAACCAGCAATGTCAGGTCATTGCTGCTGTCGTAGTTAAGCGCACTCGTGTTGCCCAACCGCAAGCTGGTGTCGGTCAGACTAATCCCGACATTTCCTCCAGCCATAGCGGCTGCCAGCATGGCGCTGATATCTTCACCAAATACACTGGTACCGTTGTCTACGTTCCAGCCTGTTGCGGTAATGGTGACATTGCTGTCAGAAACCGGATTGCCGACCTCTTCAGCTGATACGCCACTGGAATAATGCCCGATAACCGCTGCCGTATCGTGATCAATGGCATCGTCTACGTCATCATAGATACCGCTTAGAGTGGTAATTTCACCCCTAGAGTTGATGGTGATATTGCCCTGCCGTGTGCCATAAGCTTTGTCGTCGAACTCATGATTATAATTACTCTGACCTGAACCATGACCAATCTGGGCATAAGTATTATTGCCACTGCCTCCGGTAAGGGAAACACTGCCAACGTCGTTCAAAGAGATATCGCCAGAGAAACCACCGGACAGTTCTGCCCCACCGTGACCAAGCTGGGCGTAGTTGAAACGACCCTCTCCCCCTGTAAACCCTATATTTCCGGCCTGACCAATTGTGATACTGCCGGAAAGGTCACTGACATTACGTCCCACGGGACCACTTCTGCCACCATGCCCCAGCTGGGCATAAGCATCTTCACCGGCACTTCCTCCGGTAAACTGAATATCGCCAGCTTCATTGATGGTGATATTCCCGAACTGTGTGCCGTTGGCATCTTCTCCGCCATGTCCGAGCTGGGCGTAGGCATTGGCATTACTGCCTGCGGTAAACGTGAGGTTCCCAGCCGTACCTATTGTGATATCGCCCGAATGGGTGCCGATAGCGTTTTCGCCACCGTGTCCAAGCTGGGCGTAGGAGGTGATTCCTGTTCCCCCCTGGAAGGTGATTGAACCTACCTCCACAAGATCAATATTGCCAGAACCGTTAAAGTTAATCCGCTCATTTCCTACATGACCAAGCTGGGCAAAAGCACCATGCTTTGAAGCTCCGCCGGTAAAGTTAATGTCCCCTGCTTGTTCAACGGTGATATTACCGTTGAAATCGCCACTGGCATTCTCACCACCATGACCAAGTAAAGCGTAAGAACCGTAGGTACCTCCCCCATCAGTACCATCGCCACTGCTGCTCTGGAAATTCAGACTGCCAAGCGCCCTCAGGGTGATGTCTGCGCCATTTACCTTAGCTTCTATGGCGCTGTCCCAACCGCCAACATCTTTCCCGACATGACCAACCTGGACATAACTGCCTGCTTCGGAACCTGCGGTAGCATCAAGGTTTCCTTTGAGGGAAACATCAATATCACCGGATACGATGTAATCAGCCCCCTGGTCACTGACCTTGTAACCCAGCTGAGCATTAGCATCAGTATTGGTATCACTTCCCTTCAGCGTCAGGTTATTGCCATACACCCTTGTTGTTCCACTGCGGGAACCGACATTGATGCCAGCAGTCTGGTTACCGTCGCCTATAAAGACAGAACCGCTGCTGTCTCCATTGGAGTTACCGAAAAGAGTGGTACTTTCAAGGTTTGAATTATCAAAGGTTTCCGCATCAAATGCTGTAGCAGCATCCCAACCCGCAACAACATTAATATTGCCGCCAGTTTCATTGCTGTTTTGTAAGGAGGCATCAAAGTGGATATCGTTCCGAACCAGCAATGTCAGGTCATTGCTGCTGTCGTAGTTAAGCGCACTCGTGTTGCCCAACCGCAAGCTGGTGTCGGTCAGACTAATCCCGACATTTCCTCCAGCCATAGCGGCTGCCAGCATGGCGCTGATATCTTCACCAAATACACTGGTACCGTTGTCTACGTTCCAGCCTGTTGCGGTAATGGTGACATTGCTGTCAGAAACCGGATTGCCGACCTCTTCAGCTGATACGCCACTGGAATAATGCCCGATAACCGCTGCCGTATCGTGATCAATGGCATCGTCTACGTCATCATAGATACCGCTTAGAGTGGTAATTTCACCCCTAGAGTTGATGGTGATATTGCCCTGCCGTGTGCCATAAGCTTTGTCGTCGAACTCATGATTATAATTACTCTGACCTGAACCATGACCAATCTGGGCATAAGTATTATTGCCACTGCCTCCGGTAAGGGAAACATTGCCAACGTCGTTCAAAGAGATATCGCCTGAGAAGACACCGGACAGTTCTGCGCCACCGTGACCGAGCTGGGCGTAGTTAAACCGTTCGCTGCCACCGGTAAAACTTACATCGCCTGCCTGCTCGATCGTAATATCACCGGAAAGCGTACTGGTGTGACGGTTTTTGCTGGCAGGTCCCGCCCTGCCGCCATGACCCAGCTGGGCGTAAGCATCTTCGCTGTCGCTCCCTGCCGTAAATTCGATGTTCTCTGCTTTTAGAATAGTAATTTTGCCGGACTGAGAGCCATGAGCATCTTCACCACCATGACCCAGCTGGGCGTAGGCATTGGCATTACTGCCAGCGTTAAAGGTAATGTCCCCCGCATCAGTAATGGTAATATCGCCAGTATGGTTACCGCTGGCATTTTCACCACCGTGTCCTAACTGTGCGTAAGAGGTTTTTCCGGTTCCTCCTTCGAATATAATGGAACCTACATCGACAAGATCAATATTGCCTGAACCACTGAAGTTGCTGGTAATGCTTTCATCTGTACCAGGCTCATTTCCTACATGGCCAAGCTGTGCATAAGCGCCGTGTGCGCCACTTCCACCGGCGAAGTGAATGTCGCCTGACTGTTCAACAGTGATATTACCGGAGAAATCACCGCTGGCATTTTCACCACCATGTCCAAGCAGGGCGTAAGCACCCTCACTACCGTCACCACCTTCAAAAGTTATATTACCGAGTGTCCGCAAGTTAATATCAGAATTCTCGACTACTGCCTCTTCAATAACATCATCTTTCCCGCCCCTGAAGTCCCTTCCTACATGACCAATCTGGACATAGGCATCTTTCGAACCCGCTATGGCATTAATATCTCCTTTGGCGGAAATATTAATATCGCCATGCACTTTGTAATTCCCACCCTGATTTCTTGCTCTGAAACCTAGTTGTGCATGGCCATTAGTCCCACCGCCATTAAGCGTCAGGTTGTTAGCATAAATCCGTGTCGTTCCGCTGCGGGAACCAACATTAATTCCCTCGGTCTGACTACCATCACCTATAAAGACAGAACCGCCAATGCCTCCATTGCTGTTACCGAAAAGCGTGGTACTTTCAAGGTTTGCATTGCTGAAGGTATCAACATTAAAGCCTGTTGAACCATCCCAACCTGACACGATATTAATATCGCCGCCATTCCTGTCTCTATTCTGTACCGATGCATTGAAATAAATATTGTTATGAGCGAGGAATGTCAGGTCATAGGTGGTGCCAATGTCATCTGCGTTTTCGAAACCATAAATAATATCGGTGTTAACAGTGATGTTACCTTCATCATTACCAACATCATCTCCCGACTCGACTCCGCCCGTTTTGGTATTAAGAACCACATGGTTATCATCAATCAACCCGATCAGGGGTTTCGGAATCCATCGTATCGTCAGCGCCATCACCAATCACAATATTGGTTGGATCAAGCAACAAGGTTCCGCCACCGGTGTCAACATCGCCTCTGAACTTCAGGTTCTGCTTACCGGATACTTCCACAAAGCCGCCACGGCTGCCTTCAGCCCCTCTGGTACTGATCTCACCGGCAAAATGTGTATCACCATCAGCCCAGACAATAACACGGCCACCGTCGCCAGCATGGGCATCGGCACTAATCTGTGCGCCTGCTTCTATGGTGGTGGTTTGTGCGGTTTGAAGATCTCCCTTACCCTGAAAGTCACCACCTATCAGAATGGTTCCGGCTTCATTGCCACTGGCGTCAATACGGGCTGAATCCGTAAGCTGTACATGATCACCAAGAACCTGAACTTCTCCGCCACTGGCAATAATGCTGCCAGACACGCTGGTTGTTCCGCCTGTGGCAGACAGATATACTCGTCCAGCCTTTTCCTCAACACCATTGGCCTGTATAAGACCACTGTTGTTTACTGCCAGAGCATAAGGGTTATTGCCAACCGCTTTCAGCTCAGCCTGAATCGCCTGAATATGTCCGGCATTGTCTACGGAGCTGCCTTCACCGCCCAGTTTTACCGCCAGCCGCTGATCGCCGGAACGGGTCAGTAAAATCTCCTGACCTGCTGCCATGCCAACTGTGCCATCGGTTGCGGTAATGGTACCTTCATTGCTGACTTTGCGGGCAATCAGGAAGACATCACCACCATCCGCTGCAATCGTACCCATATTGATCAGGGTCGCATCACTGTTACCACTGAACAGCAGGTCATTGCCTTCCATAAACCGGGCATCGCTGACATCAAGGGTGGACGCCATAAAGCTCTGGGTATTAATCATCCCGTCAGCACCCACTACAATGCCGTTGGGATTAATCAGGTAGACCTGACCATTGGCATTCAGGGTTCCGAATATCGTACTGAGATTGTCTCCGAAAACCCGGTTCAGTACAGCAGAACTGCTTGAGGGCATATTAAAGGTCGTGATTTCACCATGACCAATAGAAAAGTCCCGCCAGTTAATAATGGCGCGATCAGAACCCTGATTGATGATTAAGTGATTGCCGTTATCAGTAAAAGAAGCATCCCCATGAATCACGGTTCCGCCCAGGGGGTTGGCCTGTGCCTGAATACCAACCAGACCTGCCAGCAGAAAGCTGCTCAGTAGCCGGAAGGTTCCTGTCCGCAGAATATTAAGTTTTGGAGGTCCCGGAGCAGCGAGTTGATCCTGTTTGGTGTCACTGCCGGTAGCCAAAGCACCACAGGCACCCTCGTAAAAGAGTTTTGAACTGAGATGGTCGGGGTTCATAAACATCCATGCTCGAAAATATTATTGTTTTACAGCTATTCCTGCTTTTTATACGACCAAGCACATGTAACAATATCAATCAACTGAGACCAGAGCAAAGCTTTGTATCTTTTTTATTCGCGCGTACGAAATACAAACAGCCTAAGTGTGTACAGGAAGGAAATAATCAGGAGGGAGTTTCAGTGAAACAGAACCGTGTCGTTTAGTTACCTCCTTTCCGAAGGCTGGCGAACCGGCTCGATCGCTGATTTCCATGCCTGAACAAAGGCCAGCAGGCAACCTGTCAGCAGGATAAATAATAAAAATTTCACTTCCCCAAAAGATACCGGGCGCTCAGTCATCCATAACTTCCACTCTTCCGGCAGCAGTGACTCAGCACCAGAAGCCGCTAGTTGGAACAGCAGGAAGCCGACCACGGTCGCCAGAAAAATAATCAACACCGGCTCCAGAAGCCCGACAACAATAACCTGATGCGAGCGGGCACCCAGCATCCTGAGGGTATCTATCTCACTGCGACGTTCAGACAGATTACTGCTGACACTGAAAAACACTGTGATTAATGCCATCACAGCCGTCAGCATAACAATACCAATCATCAGACTGCCAAAGCGGTTACTGATTCGCTGGATAAAGGCCAGCTCCTGATCGGGTATCACTATTTCCAGCGGCTCTGAAAACTGTTGTCCGATCTCACGCTGCAAAGGCAACAAAGCCTGACGGTTATGCAGCCGTACCAGAATAAGGTTAATGCCATCGGCTTTGTCCGGTTCATTATTAAAGCGTCCCCGAATTGAAGCCAGATCATTCAGAGAGGCAATAAAGCTGTTGTCCAGTACAGTGCCTGTAGAAGACAGTATTCCTGTAATCGTAAACAGTTCCTGATATTCGTCCTCTATGGTCGGTTCTGACCCTTTGGCGATGGTAATCATTTCTCCAATGTTATATCCGGTCTGCTGCGCTACTTCATACCCTAATACGACACTGGCTGCCTGAGTAAAACCACCACCTGACGCAAAAGCCAGTGGACCGGCTGGATCAAATGAATCAAACAGGACGTTGGTGGTACCCGTCACGGAAAACCCTTTATGGCTTTCCATCATACTGAGCGGTATCGCAGCAGAGACTTCCGGATGCACCCGGAGATTGTCATACACGTTAAAACTGATAGCCGGTGGCGTGTTACCCATTCTGAACAACCCGTACATCGCAAGGTGTACAGGTTGGGAAGGCGCGCCAACTATAAGGTCTGATTGCCCTGTTACACGCTCCAGAGTGTTAAACACACTGTTTTTTACATGCACCAGCATCAGCAGCAGAGCAAGGCTTAAGGCCAGTCCAGCCATGGATACCAGTGCTTTCACCTTACGCCGACCCAGACTTTTTTTAACCAGTTGCAGAATTACCATAATGGGTTAGTCTCCGCACTTATGTTGATGTCTTTCATATTCAGTCGCCGGTCAAAAAGAGGGTCCATCTCTTTATTGTGACTGATGCAGATCAGGGTGGCGTTGGTCTCTCTGGCATGGTTTATCATCAGCTCATAAACCAGACGCTGACTGTAACTGCCCATAGCCGACGCTGGTTCGTCAGCCAGTATCAGGCTGGGGTTGCCAATCAGGGCGCGCGCAACCGCAATGCGTTGTCGCAGGCCTTTGCTGAGCTGAGACGTTTTGTGGCGCAGACGTGCAGGGTCTTCTACTTTTAACTTGGCCATGAGTTGATAAGCTTCGTACTCCCGGGTCATTTCCCCGCTGTCGACAATTTTCTGCTTGCGGGAAGAAAAGCCACAGGGCAGCAGAATATTTTCAAGGGCGGTTAAATAGGGCATAAGATTCGAGTTTTGAAAGACATAACCTATATGGTCACCACGAAAATAGTCTTTTGCACGACTACTCATTCTATTCAGATCATGACCCAGAACCTGAAGCTCTCCCGAATCCGGCCTCAATAAACCAGACAATAACCGGAACAGTGTTGTTTTCCCCGAACCGTTTTCTCCAAACAGAAGAATGATTTCTCCACTGTGGATTTCCAGAGAAGGTATATCAATACTGTTGTAGCCATGAAAGGCCAGTTTCAGGTCTTTTATATTGACAGCCGGATTGTCGCTCACGGAGTTTTTCACGATGGTCGCTCCCTGCCTGATCAACTACCGGGCTTTATGGCAATTTTGCCATCACCCGGCAGTATCAGTGATTGCTTGTTTTGCCAGCTATCGGTGGTCAGCCAGATATTCAGCTGCTTCAAACCCGGCAACGTATTGAGAACATTGGGACGAATAGAATGCAGGGACTGTGGGTTCAGACAGTTAAAATCATAAAAACCCTGAATGTCCCCCAGCATCTCTTCAGCGGCCTCGTGTTCGCTATGAAATACCCTCTGACTGCTCAGGGTACACCCGGCACCGGTGTCCGGAAGCCAGAGATCCTGAGTTTCGGTTAACAAGTTAACAATGTCTTTATGTTCATGATTGGTAACCAGCAGGGAAGATGCAGAGGCTGGAATGGTCAGATACAGTGTCAGGCTGCTCTCTTTTAATGTAATGTCCAGCAACATCTGGGCTGGCTCTACAGCACGATGAATAACCGGCCCGGCATAAACTGTCAGACTCAATAGCAGGGTCACGATGAATGCGGCAGCTTTTTTATACCATTCGTTTTTCATAGTTATTGCTTCCTGCTCTGAAGATACGATCTTGCCGAATCAACCAGCCCTGATTTTTTAAGGTAGTTCCTGCCAATCAGAAGCTGCTGAGGAAAATTGCCGCGATTGATCAATGAGGTTTCCAGTAAATGACGGGTTGACCCGATACTGATAGTATTCCGAACGACAGCCCGTTCCTTTGGAGAACCAGAGTGGGTAATGACCCGCGCAACCCTGCTGACAGGCTGGTGCATGGACACGGTTTTTCCACTCGGTTTATGGTAAAAATCGTAATAAACCCAGCGACGCCCCTTGCGGTTGACATACATTTTTATATTTCGGGCATCAAGGGACGTGGTGGTCGCTCCGGTATCGATTAATGTTGAGACTTTAAGCTGCTGAATATCTTCCAGAGTGGCTGTTTCATAAAGACCGAAAATGACCTTGTCACCAGGACAGTCGCAGGCTTCTGCTGCCCTGGCGGCGGACAGCTGCAAACTGACAACAAGAACAGGCAGCAGCATTAAATGAATGAGCTTACTCACAAATGAATCATCCGGAACCTACTGTGTAATACCTTTATCGGATTCAGTTCGTAAAGTTAAAGTCCCGGACAATGACAAGAACGCCCGCTCAGCAGCAGGGGATTAACTGGAAAATACGGGTCTGGACATCAGGCGGCGGTAAATTTTCAGATCACTGCCAAAACGATTCGCACCGTCTTCCCGCATGGCTGGCGCATAATCTGTAATGTAACGGTCAAAGACAGACTGATCCTCCAGAAAGTACTGAACACAGAAACCAACGTGTGCTTCAGGCAGGCGGTCATCTTCCTGCAGCCGGGAAATCGTGGCATCTTCAAATCCGTCAATCCTGAGTAGCTGTTTGACGTGCGATTCCAGCCAGGCAAGAAATTCATCCTGCCGGGACTGGGGGATCATGCAGTTCACTTCGTAGATCATTCTCCCTCCGGGTCTTAAACAATGCTTAGTTATAGCTTTGTTATAGCTTTCGAATAATATTCAGGCCATGCCGGACAGGCAGTAACACATTCTCCACATCCTTGCGCTCACAAATATGCTGGTTCAGGTCTGCAATGGCCTGCGCCCGTTCATCCTGAGGAGCCAGAACCTTTCCTTTCCAGAGAGCGTCATCAATAATAATCAGCCCGCCCTGACGCACCATGGGTAGCGTCATTTCAAGATAGTCCTGATACTTTTTTTTGTCGGCATCAATAAACACCATATCCAGCTCCCCCTCAATGGTGGGAATCGTCTCCAGTGCCATGCCAAACAAAACGTTCAGTTTGTGCGATAAGCCCGCCTGCTCAAAAAACTCCTCTGCAATAGCAATGGCTCTCGGGTTACTTTCGCAGCACATAATTTCGCCGTCCTCAGGCAATGCTTCGGCAATCGACAACGCGGCATAACCGGTAAACATGCCAATTTCCAAAACCCGCCGGGCGTTACTGATCGCTGTCAGCATTTTCAGTGTCTGGCCGACCAGACGACCGGACATATTATCCGGGTAGCGGGTCCGGTCACGGGTGGCCTGCGCCAGAGCCTGCAATACAGCCGACTCCTGCCCGGTCATTTCATGACAATACTGTTCCAGCTCTGGAGTGACTATATCCGTCATTGGTCTACCTTAATTCTCAAACATTCAAACCGCGCTGGATTTTATAGCAATTTCTGAAGCTTGCAATTTGCAACTCGGCCAACTGCAGCACCATTGACGTTTACCTGAACCCGCTTTATGTTCTGGCTGAACGGATTTCAGGGAATACAACCCGGGGTATACACTCCCAAGGAATACAAGAATGCCAACAAAACCAGTGATTGAAATTCAGTATTGCAGCCAGTGCCAGTGGCTGCTTCGTTCAGCCTGGCTGGCTCAGGAGCTGCTGAGTACCTTTGCGACGGACCTGCAGGAAGTCCGGTTGCAACCCGGTACCGGCGGGGTGTTTAAGATCAGGCTGAATAATGAAGAAATATGGGAAAGGAAGAAAGATGGCGGTTTTCCACAACCTAAACAGATCAAACAGAAGGTGCGGGACCTGATTGACCCTGACAGGGATCTGGGTCATAACGATCGTTGAAAATAAGGTTACAGCCCTGCTGTCAGGGCTGTAACCTCTTCAGGAGCCTGTTAGACCGAGGATCAAACCCAGTCAGACGCAGGCTTCTTGCGCAGTTTCACCATAGGCAGGAACAGACCTAACAGAATGCCAACCAGAATGGTGCCACCACCATACAGATACCAGCGAATACTGTTATTTCTGACCAGCTGGGTATTTTCAGCCTCAACCACTTCAACCCGGTTTTTGTAACGCAGGTTTTCTTCCATCAGCTGCTTGTTACGACGGTCAAGCGCCAGAGGTTCAGCAGTCGCTTCCCGCAAACTCACCAGTTCAGTGGTTTTCTCATCCAGCATTGACGACGTATTTTTCAGGTTGTCTCTGGCAGACTGCAGCTCGGTTTCCCGTTGTTGCAGCTCAGCCTGAAGTTGTTTCAACTGTGCCGACAACTGCTGGTTTTTCTCCTGCTCCTGTGGCAACCGGTCACGGGCTGGTTGCAGATCCATAAGGTACTGGGTTCGAATAAAACCTTCAGTACCGTCGGACATGCGAACCTGACTAAAACCCTCTCCGGCATTTTCTTCCAGTACCGTCATCCGGGTACCGGTTCTTAAACCCTGGTTCAGAATCCGGTACTGGTTTCCCGGCCCTGCCCGCAGGGGAACATATACAACATCAGTGATATACTTATCAGCCGCCTGCACATCTGCAGCATTGCCCGAGAGCCATACTGCAGCCAGTGCAAACATCATGGTTTTTACAATCAGCTTCATGCGCTTAATACAATTATCTGCGTGCCACCTCAAGGCAGCACTTTCTTAAACGGTTTGACCACCACCTTCCGGTAGACACCTGCTTCCCCATAGGGATCAGCGTCAGCCCAGATCTGGGCGGCAGCCAGAGAATCAAATTCAGCAACCACCAGGCTGCCGGTAAACCCGGCTTCACCGGGATCATTGCTGTCAATAGCTGGCAGAGGCCCTGCCAGCACCAGGCGTCCCTGTTCTTTTAACTGTTCCAGACGTGCCAGATGGGCAGGCCGCACCTCTTTGCGTAAAGGCAGGCTGTTATCAACATCTTCACTGATTACTGCATACAGCATTTATTTTTCCTCTGAGCTTTTTATACCACCGCTTTCTATTCCGCCTTCGATTCCGCTATCCGTTTCATTGGCAGCGGCATCGGTATTAATGTACTTAGACAGAAATACAAACTGCAGGATGACAAAACCAAAAGTAAGAATCAAACTGCCAAAGACCTTAAAGTCCACCCAGATGTCGTGGAAAGTGAATGCAACAAACAGGTTCGCTGCGCCGAGCAGGGTAAAGAATACGACCCAGCTCATATTCAGCCGTGTCCAGATGGCTTCAGGCAGAGTCATCACATGCCCCATCATACGCTGAACCAGCGTCTTGCTACCGATAAACTGACTGCCCAGAAATGCGACGGCAAAGATCCAGTTAACAATGGGGGCTTTCCATTTCAGAAATATTTCATCATGAAAAACCAGTGTCATGCCACCAAAAAGAATAACGGCACCCAGAGTAATCATCTGGCTTTTTTCAAGGTGACGGGACTTGAGGTACATCCCCCCGTAGACAATGACAGAAGCGACCATCAAGGCCAGTGTTGCACTGAATGGTCCACCCAGTTCAAAGCTCTGCCCTGCAAACTCCATTGCACGCGGATCCATTTTATAGATTGTAAAAAAGACAATCAGGGGAATAAAATCAATCAATTGTTTCATAGTTAAGCAGTCAGATTACCGTTCTGGTGATAAAACCATATAAGGAGATGGCTGTTTTTACCATTCTGACAGAACCTGCATTACACAACACTGACGAAAAATCAGCCGTTCAAAGGTATGATCAGGTACTTAAGCAGCCAGAAGATACAGAAAGTGTAATCAGACCCGGGAGATTTTTGAATAACGATGAGTATTAATGCGGACCTTCACTGTCATACCACCGCTTCAGACGGAACCCTCGGTCCGCTTGAGCTATACCGCCGGGCGGCAGACCAGGGCGTTGAACTGCTCGCCATTACCGACCATGACTCGGTGGCAGCCCATCGATTTTTGCAGCAGCACTTTTTGCAGCAGCGCCCACTCGACGGGCCACGCCTGATTGCCGGTATTGAGCTGTCCACTACCTGGTCCGGTGTCGAAATTCATATTGTCGGGCTGAACTTTGCTCTGGATCATCCGGATCTCGACCGCATCATCAGGAATCAGGACAACGCCCGTCGGCAGCGATCACTGCACATTGCGAAAAAACTGGTCAAACTGTTACGACTGAGCATCACGGAAGATCAACTGTTTGCCGAGGTTGTGGGTATCGCACTATCGCGCCAGAAAAGCACCAGCGACGGCTTCACCCTGACAAAAGAAACCGTCCAGACCGGTCGACCGCATTTTGCACAATGGCTGATCAATAAAGGCTACGTCAAAGACGCTAACGCAGCTTTCGATCACTATCTGAATGACAAAAAGCTTGGCAACCTGCGTCAGTTCTGGCCCCCCATGAGCCAGGCCGTGGCCTGGTTGCGCGCGCTGGGCGGCAAAGCGGTTCTGGCTCATCCGGGGAAATACAAAATGACCCGAACCAAACTCCGGGCGCTGGTTAAAGACTTCAAACTCGCGGGCGGTCATGCGCTGGAAGTAGTAGGCGGCGTCATGGTACCGGGGCAAACCGAGCAGTTTGTAGAATTGTGCCAGACTTTTGAGTTACAAGCCTCCAGGGGCAGCGACTTTCATTCACCGGATTATCGCTGGGTTGAACTGGGCAGACTGCGCCCTGTTCCTGATTCACTACCAGCCGTATGGCAGGACTGGCAACAGGCTGAGAAGTAACGAACCCTATAACGAACTATGATTCGAATTGCCAAGTACATCGCAGACTCCGGATTATGCTCCAGACGAGCCGCCTGTCGCCTGATTGAATCGGGGCAGGTTCAATTAAACGACAGAGTAGCCATACACACCGACCGGGTCAGCAATGACGATACCATCGTCGTCAATGGACAAACCATTTCGCCACCAGCAGAGCATCGCTATTACCTGTACAACAAACCCGTTGGCATTGACTGTGTCTGCAACCCTCAGGATGCTGACAGTATTGTTCACCAGATCAACACACCGGTTCGTGTCTTTCCGGTTGGACGACTGGATAAAGATTCCCATGGACTGATGTTACTGACCAACGATGGCGAGCTTTGCCAGCGGCTGCTGCACCCGGACTATTACCATGAGAAAGAGTACCGGGTTACCGTCGATAAGCGACTGACCGACCCGTTTCTGGAAACCATGTCCCTTGGTGTCTCCTACAATATTTCTGGCAAAAAGGTAACGACCCTGCCCTGTCAGATTAAACGACAGTCAGACAGTATATTCCTGATTACCCTGACTCAGGGCATGAACCGACAGATTCGTCGCATGTGCAAGGTACTGGGTTATCGGGTGACTGGCCTGCAACGACTGCGCATGGAGTCCCTGCAACTGGGCGACCTGCCGTTTAATCAGCTTCAACCACTCTCCAGTGATCAGGTTCTGCAACTTAAGAGACAAACCGTTGATCTCCCCCAACGCAATGGTATGATGCCCAACCTTATCTTCACCTGAGCGGAAACTTGCCGACACCTGCTTTATCTGCCCGTCAGAAAAGCTTAAGGCGCAAGGGACCATGATTTGGATAACCATGAGTCAATTTTTTCAGATTCACCCTGACAACCCGCAACCAAGGCTGGTACGTCAGGCGGTTGAGATCATGCGTAACGGCGGTGTGATCGCGTACCCCACCGATTCGGCTTATGCCCTGGGCTGTCTGATTGGCGAAAAGAAAGCCGTTGACCGGATTCGCAGCATTCGTCATCTGGACGATAAGCATAACTTCACGCTGGTCTGTCGTGACCTGTCGGAACTGGCTATTTATGCCCAGGTCAACAACAGTCAGTACCGGTTACTGAAAAGCGCCACACCGGGGCCTTACACCTTTATCCTGAAAGGTTCCCGGGAAGTTCCCCGACGGCTGATGCACCCCAAGCGTCGAACCATTGGTATCAGGGTACCGGAGTGCGCCATTGTCAATGCACTGCTTGCCGAACTGGACGCACCCATCATGAGTACAACCCTGCAACTGCCGGCTGATGACCAGCCCATGACGGATGCTTACGACATTCGTCAATTGCTCGAAAGTCAGCTGGATCTGGTCATTGACGGCGGATACCGGGACGGCATCCCAACCACGGTGGTCAGTCTGCTGGAAGACACGCCTGAAATCTTGCGGGAAGGTAAAGGTGATACCACTCTGTTCTCTGCCTGAACCTTATCGGCAGACCTTTTGCCAGCACGCCATTTACCAGCAGACTATTTGTCAGCACGCCATTTACCAGCAGACAATAGTGCAGCAAAAGTGCTTTTCCCGGTCATTAATCTATCGTAACCTGACGGATCAGGAATTCCACAGGAGAGACTCTTGAGCGCAGTAGATTCCCAGTCGCGCATATTATCAGGGATGCGACCCACCGGCCGACTGCATCTGGGCCACTACCACGGCGTACTGAAAAACTGGCTAACCCTGCAGCATGAATATGAATGCTTCTTTTTTGTAGCCGACTGGCATGCGCTGACCACCCATTACGAAAATCCGGCACTGATTGAAGAAAATGTCTGGGAAATGGTGATCGACTGGCTGGCAGCCGGTGTCAACCCCGGATCAGCCACCCTGTTTATTCAGTCCCGGGTACCTGAGCACGCAGAACTGAATCTGCTGCTGTCGATGATCACTCCCCTTTCATGGCTGGAGCGGGTACCCAGCTATAAGGATCAACAGGAAAAACTGCGCGAGCGGGATCTCTCTACTCACGGTTTTCTCGGCTACCCTCTGCTGCAAAGCGCTGATATCCTGCTCTATCGTGCCGGACTGGTGCCAGTGGGTGCGGACCAGGAAGCTCATATTGAAATCACCCGCGAAATCGCCAGACGGTTCAACCATCTCTATGGCCGGGAACCCGGTTTCGAAGATAACGCGGAAGCCGCCATTCGCAAAATGGGCAAAAAGACCGGCACACTATATCGCAACCTGCGCCGGGCTTATCTGGAAAAAGGCGATGATGAAGCACTGGAAACCGCCAGAGCCCTGCTAAAAGAACAGTCCAACATTACACTGGGTGACCAGGAGCGACTGTTTGGATATCTGGAAGGTACCGGCAAGGTAATTCTACCGGAGCCACAGGCATTGCTGGCACCGCAGGCTAAAATGCCGGGGCTGGACGGGCAGAAGATGTCCAAATCCTACGGCAATACCATCACCCTGCGTGAAGACCCGGATGATATTGCCAGTAAAATCCGCAAGATGCCGACCGACCCGGCACGCCAGCGTCGCAACGACCCGGGCGAACCGGAAAAATGCCCGGTTTGGCAGCTGCACAAGGTGTATTCTGATGAAGCTCGACAGGAATGGGTTCAGGAAGGTTGCCGCAATGCTGGCATCGGCTGCCTTGACTGCAAAAAACCGGTGATCGAAGCCTGTCAGGCAGAACTGGAACCGATTCGTATGGAAGCCATGGAACTTGAACGCAATCAGGATGTCGTAAAAAACATCATTGCAGAAGGTTGCGAACAGGCCCGGGACGAAGCGCAGGACACCCTGCGTGACGTGCGCGAAGCCATTGGCCTTGATTATCGCTGATAGCGTCAACCCCTCCTGATGGTTGATTCCTGACCAGCAATGTAAGACATTATTAGTAACCTGTTCTTGGCAGTACCCTTTCCATCGATGGTGGAAAGGGTATTTTCAATGAAAGGAGCCCGAAAAGGTGATAGCCCGATGACCACGACGGAAGCCGTGGCCGACAATTCGTCAGACAACTATCCGTCAGGCGATTCAGCGCCAGATAATTCAATACCGGATGAGCAGCAACCGGCGCAGACTGATGCCTTCGATCTGAATGAAGCATCAGAAGCCGCTCTGGAAAACCGTATTCTGGTTATGGGTCAGCCCATGGCCAAACTGCCTGACGACCTCTATATCCCTCCTGAAGCACTGGAAGTATTTCTGGATGCCTTTGAAGGGCCGCTTGACCTGTTGTTGTACCTGATCAAACGCAACAACATGGATATTCTCAATATTCGGGTCTACACCATTACCCAGCAGTACATGGAGTACGTTGAGCTGATGGAGTCTTCACAGTTCGAGCTGGCGGCAGAATATCTGGTGATGGCAGCCACCCTGGCTGAAATCAAATCCAGAATGCTTCTGCCCCGTGTCAGTGAAGATGAGGAAGAAGAGGAAGACCCCAGGGCGGAGCTGATCCGCAGACTGCAGGAATATGAACGTTTCAAGCAGGCAGCGGAAGACATTGACGAGCTACCAAGGCTGAACCGTAACATCTATCTCGTCAGCGCCGAGCCACCCAATGTTGATCTGGAACGCCCACATCCCGATGTGGACCTGAAAGAGGTCATGCTGGCCCTGGGCGAAGTGCTGCGACGGGCGGATATGTACGAAAACCATCAGATCGAGCAGGAAGCCCTGTCGACCCGTGAGCGAATGAGCCAGGTGTTGTCGCAGCTGTCTTCAGACCGTTTTACACCGTTTGTCGCTCTGTTCCGGGTGGACGAGGGACGACTGGGGGTTGTGGTCACCTTTATGGCAGTGATGGAACTGATCAAGGAATCCCTGATCGAACTGATACAAAATGAACCTTACGGCCCGATTCACGTTAAGGCCAGGATTGACTGACAAACAGACCCACTTATGGACATTGAACAACTGCAACGCATTCTGGAAGGCGCACTGCTGGCCAGCAACAAGCCTCTGACACTGGAACAGATGATGGCACTGTTTCCGGAAGAAGAAGCACCCGACGCCAATGCGTTTCGCGACGCTCTGGTCGCCCTGTCTGAAAGCTGTGAAGGACGAGGGTTTGAACTGAAGCAGGTCGCTTCCGGCTACCGCTTTCAGGTGCGTCAGGAACTGGCTCCCTGGGTTGGACGTTTATGGGAAGAAAAGCCACAGCGTTACACCCGGGCCATGCTGGAAACACTGGCTCTCATTGCCTACCGTCAACCCATTACCCGGGGCGAGATTGAAGAGATTCGCGGGGTCAGCGTCAGCAGTAACATTATCCGTACCCTGCAGGAGCGGGAGTGGATTCGGGTTGTTGGTCATCGTGATGTACCGGGGCGTCCTGCCATGTTTGCCACCACCCGACAGTTTCTGGACTACTTCAACCTGCAAAACCTGACTGAACTGCCACCACTGTCCGAAATCCGTGATCTTGAGGAAATGGCAAAACAGCTGAACGAAGCACCGGAACAGGGTTCTCTGGATGTCGAAACCACTGGGGCAACGGACGCCAGTGAAGTCCATGAGGTCATTGAAGTGGAGGAACAGTCCGCCGCAGCCCTGTTTGCTGAACTGGATGAAATGGAAGCCGACCTGCCGGATAACTTTGATGACATGATTAAAAAACAGAAAGTTGAAGCCCTGGAACTGAGCGAATCAACACCTACGTCAGATACCGCAGACAGTCCTGCAGAAACCCCCGAACCCACCAGCGAAACCCCGGAAGATTCTCTATAGAATCTTCTGTCGGCCTTATTTATACTCCCCGCCTTTCGACAACTTTCTTCAAAGAATGAGGTGGCAATGCCACCTGGTATAGAGCAATGACTACTGAAACAACTCCTCCCCAGGGTGAGAAACTGCAAAAAATCCTGGCGGGCGCTGGCATCGGCTCGCGCCGTGAGATGGAACGCTGGATCAGCGAAGGTCGTGTCTCCGTTAACGGTGAAACGGCCTCCCTGGGTGATCGCGCTTCGGCAGAAGACCGCATTTCTGTGGATGGTCGCCCGGTAAAACTCGACAACTACGCCTCCAAAGTTCGTCGCGTAATTGCCTACAACAAACCAGAAGGTGAAATCTGCAGCCTGTTCCGATCCGGAAGGCCGTCCGACGGTCTTTGACCGCCTGCCCAAGCTGAGCGGTGAACGCTGGATTGCCGTTGGCCGTCTTGACCTCAACACCTCCGGCCTGATTCTGTTCACCACCGACGGTGAACTCGCCAGCCGCCTGATGCACCCGTCCCATGAAATCGAGCGTGAATACGCGGTACGTGTGATGGGTAATGTGACCGAGCAAAAGGTTAAAAACCTGTTTGAAGGCGTTGAGCTGGAAGACGGTCCGGCACGCTTCACCGATATCGTTGATTCCGGTGGTGCAGGCATCAACCGTTGGTTCCACGTCTGCATTATGGAAGGCCGCAACCGAGAAGTACGCCGTCTGTGGGAATCTCAGGAACTGACCGTCAGCCGCCTGAAGCGGGTCCGCTTTGCCAATGTGATTATTCCTGACCACCTGCGTATGGGTCAGTGGGAAGAGTTGGACAAAGACACCATCGACACTCTGGCAGCAAATGTTGACCTGACTCCGGCACCTCTGCCGACGGTTCGCAAGCAGGCCCGTACCACCAGTACCGGCCTGAAAGGCCCTCGTGGCAGAACCGCTCCTCAGAAGAAAGGCAAGAAACGCCCATCTCCTCACAAGAAAGCCGCTCCACACAAACGCAATCGTTTTTCCTGACAATCAGGTGCAAGAACGTCGGGCTTCACAGCCCGCGTTTTTACAGCAAATCCATCAATTCTGACCTATGCTTCCCTCCCATTACTGAAAGCCGGAAGGCCTGACAGGCTATCAGGAAATAGCTTCGTACCGGCAGCAAAGAGGGTTATAAGCGATTCTCAAAAATAATAACGTCACTGGCCATCAGCGCAGCATCACTGCTTGTTTGCCAATATCTTCCTGCCAGTACAGAGGCCTATCTGCACGCTCTGGCAACCGGTAAAGACAACCGGCAGATCGTTGTAAGACTGCCAATGGACAAACCTGAAAATGGTTCTTTACCACTGGTAGGAAGAAAGAGGCTCAGCGACCCTGACCGATTTGGTTCGGAAACCATCCAGGGCTACACGGGAGGTAATGGCTTTGCCTGGGAGCTGGTCGGTGAGTATGAAGAAGTCTGCCCTACAGTTTATGACTTTAAACTGGAACAGAATACAAAAGAGCACAAAAAAACCAAAGAGGACGTGGATGTTCTGGAAAGCACTTCAAAGCTTCCGAAAAGTCAGAACCTTATTGTTCTGAAGGATGGTAGTCTTCTGTTCACCTGCTCTCGCTCCCGTATTATTTTAAAACACCCCAATCGTAATGGGGCTAATAAAGCTTACAAATATCCAGAATTCAACCTGGACATTACCGATTTTCTCAGCGCTGGCTTTGACGAAGCACAAAACAACAATCATGAACACGGCATTTCACTGGCGTACAACAAAATAAACAACGTCGTTTATGTTGGCATTGAAGACCTGATCTTTGGCCTTGATCTTGACGCGATGACAAAGTCGATAACAAAGGAGCAGGCAAAGAGCTTTTCCTTTAAAACGAAGGTTGACATCACAGCCTGGGAACAAACTGAGCGCTACCAAAACCTGAAGCATAATTTTGCTCAGGCAAACCAAAGCTCAGGCCAAACACTTTCTTATGATGCCAGTGATTTTTTCACTCCATTGACCACTATGCCCTGCCTCATCCGATCATCATCTTCTTCTACTTTGCAGCAGGCACCATTGCTCTGTCAGCCGTGCTGAACATGCTGGGCGTATCGGTGACCTACGATGCCATGGACCGGACAACCGGCGAACTGATGCCAACCACAGTGACCATCCAAAGTCTGCTGACGGCAGACGGCGTTCGTTTCATGTTTACCAATGCCATTCGAGCCTTCACCGGCCATGCCGCACTGGGGACGATTCTGGTCGCTATGCTGGGTGTCGGTGTTGCAGAATCGTCCGGCCTGATCAGTGCCATGCTCAAGCGAGTGGTACTGGCCACACCTAAACGACTGATTACTCCTATTCTGGTGTTTGCCGGTATTATGTCCAACGTTGCATCCAACGTTGGCTATGTGGTGCTGGTTCCTCTGGGTGCAATTGTCTTTATGAGCTTTGGCCGTCATCCGCTGGCGGGTATTGCAGCAGCGTTTGCCGGTGTATCCGGGGGATTCTCTGCCAACCTGGTGGTTGGTTCTACCGACCCTCTGTTGGGCGGTATATCCACAGAAGCAGCCCGTATTCTTGACCCGACCTACATGGTCACTCCGGTGGCAAACTACTACTTTATGTTTGTCTCAACCTTCCTGATCACCATTGTACGTGGTCAAAGATCTGGTCAAAGCTATGTCGTCCATGGGCAGTGTGCTGGTCATTATTTTTGTTTCCGCACAGTTTGTCTCTTACTTTGCTTACTCAAACCTTGGCATTGTTGCTGCCGTGTCTGGTGCTGAAATGCTGCACGGTATTGGTTTTACCAGCATTCCACTGGCCGTTGCCATGGTGGTTCTGGCGGCGGTAACGAACCTGTTTATGGGGGGTGCCAGCTCTAAATGGCTGATTATGGCACCGGTATTTATCCCAATGTTCATGCAGATGGGTTTCAGCCCTGAGTATACTCAGGTGGCTTACCGTATTGGTGACTCCACCACCAATGTCATTACCCCGCTGATGACCTATTTCCCAATCATCGCCAGTTTTGCCGCGCGTTATGAAGAGAAAAATGGTCCGAAGATTGGTATTGGTACCGTGATCTCTATAATGATGCCATACACCTTCTTCTTCCTTGGTGGCTGGATTGTGATGTTTATTATCTGGAGCATGCTGAACCTGCCGCTGGGTCCGGGTGCTGCCATTATGTTGTAAGTTTTTGGTGCAGGAAGGTGGGATTGCTCTCACCTTCCTGTCCATCAAATGGATTCTCAGGGTCTGTCAGGTCTGCCTGCTTTTTCAGGGCAGAAGGGATGCCCGGACTATCTGGACGTCCACCAGAGCATAAAGCGCCTGAGAAATGGTTCAAAACAAGAGTGGCAGGTGCTGTCATCCTCCTCAGTCCGGTCGTTATCCTCTTCCTCAGTCCAGTCGCTCTCGTCTTCTGAAGAACGTCTTGATGAATCGTATGGCGTAATAACACCTGCATCCCCCTCTAAAGTCAGTGAAATGAAGGCCCCTGTATAAGCATCAATCCGGAACAAGCCTGACAGCGGCGAAATCCTCCCACCACCAGCCGAATATTCGAATGTAACGTGAAAAGTAATGTCTTCCGAATGATCGGTGCTCTGGTTATCAGAGGCGCTATCAGAGGGACTATCAGAGGCGCTATCAGAGTGGAGTCTTGCACTGGAAATAATGGGCAGGTATAAATCTTCTCCATCGGAGGATGGAATGGCAGGAAAGTTTTCTAAAAGAAATAAACCATTGTGATCGTCTGTTATTTCTCCGACAAAGGGAGTCACCTCCATAGCGAACACATCATTTAAGGGATATAAAAATAATCTGTGAACAAAAGGCTTCTCTTTCTTTTGTTTTTTCTTGCCTGCTCCTGTGTATTCCCTCATTTCAACTATGGAATAAAAAGTGCATACCTGATCCAAAATTGTTCCATATAAGAGTTGGAGTCTTGGATTTTCAGACTCGCTTAACGGGCTGTCTTCGTCCACATCTTCCATAAAAGTGATTTGTTGATCAGCACCGTTTTTATATAAATTAAATATTTTTCTTTTCTCACCCAGGGCAGTGGTTACAAACAACGATAGAAACAGCAACAAACCAAGATTATGAAATCTAAGCAGCTTACTGAAAGTGTTCATAATTCAATGTAATCCTCAATAAAATGAACGTCCAGTTTAGCTGCCGTTTGTGATACTGCACCTTTATCGTCTCTCCCAAAGAATGATTTTGAATCAATAACTGATTGACGATTTACTTAAATAATCATTTCACGCCAGCACCGTAACGTTTCTGCCTGGCTGAATTAAACGTCTTTCATCATGGCCTTGTACTTCATCTGGTCTTCGTACATTTCATGGAAGACCCTGTACTTTGCATCGTGGAATGCCCTGGTCTTTCTATCGGGCTGAATCACTTCCCCTTTGGAGGACATGGCTGCCATCGCTTCTTTCAGATCAGAAAAGTCACCACATGCAGTGGCAGCCAGCATGGCGGAACCGAGAATAACGGCTTCATCTTCCGCACTCAGGACAATTTCACAATCCGTCACGTTGGCGTGCTCTCTCAGCCACAGAGGGTTTTTGGTACCACCACCGCACATATGGATGCGGATAATCTGATGACCTGCGTTATTCATTGCTTCAATAATATGACGAGTGCCGTAAGACACTGACTGAATAGCTGCCAGGTATATTTTGGCCAGTTCGGTCAAATCGTTATTCATTGACAGGCCTGATACCATGCCTTTCAGGTGTGGGCTTGCCCTTGGTGAACGGTTACCGTGGTGATAGCCCAGCAGGTGGAAGTTAGCCAGAAAATTTGAATTTTCAGCCTCTGTTAACAAAGGCTACTCAATCATCAGCCTTGCAGTTGTTTACCGTGGAGAACATAACACGCCTTTTCTGTTTGTCAGTGCCGCTACACCTGATTATATAGAAGCACCGATACCCCTTGAAATGCACTGGCTGGGAGCCAACGGACGATCAATTTATCACGCTCATGAAACTGCTTTACACAGGACTCCAGTACGGTCGCTTTGACTACAAAGACGGAGAGCCAGAGCCAGGCAAAGGTGTCAAAGGTGACTTAACCTTTATTTCTGCTGAAACCGATCCGCACTCAACGCCAGTGCTGGGAATGCACACCCATCATAACAATCCGGTGTTTGCCTACTACCCCTACTACACCAGCGAGCCTCTTGAGATGATGACCGAAAGACTCACAGATCAGGGCAGGCTGGACATGTTTACCATGACGCCAGACATTATCAATTACCTTGTCAGGGGAGGCGGAACACGCCTGACTAATCCAAAAGGCAATGCTGCCCTGTTTCATATTTTTCGCATTCACAATCATCCGATTTTTCGTTCTGACTTTGCCCCGAATAAACACACTATGTATGAGCGCGTTAACTCAAGAGAGCGCTTAGGCAAAGGGGCAAAAGAGTGGCTGAATAACGACTTCTTTTCGGTTTTCAAAAATGTCTTTTACTCTTATCCCTACAAGAGCGATATCTCTCTGAAAGTCGCGGCACATATACTGCCCAAAGCAGGCGACCAAAGCTCTGCCGGTTGGGAAAAGCTATTCGATGATCAATGGGTTGAAGTGGCTGAACTGCCTGACATGCTTGTCAGAACAACCGATGACGGTTCTCTTGGAGCTCTGGTCAACCAATACGACGCCTTAGCAGCAAAGAAGAAACTCGATGATAAGGAACAGGCAAAACTGAATGCTACCATTCTGGCGATAGAGCACTCTCCTTTCAGGAAGGGCAACATGTCTGACTTCTTTGAAGGGAAAAGAGATGAGGACTGGGACCCGGAAAAACATTTCCAGCAGGCAGAAGATAACTTTCAGAGATTTAAATACGCCCCGCTCTGGCCGGGTGGTCTCTACTGGTCAGCTTTCTATCTGGATGAACCCAGATAGAAAGTAATTGGCATAAAAAAACCGGGGAATCCGGTTTTTTTATGCTCTGGACAAAACAACTGTAATTATATACAGTACTAAAAGCTATTAATAACCCCTATGCCAAACAGGAGAGGGCCATGTCAATTACCCCTATGTGGCGAGTTGATCGGGACGGGAGTATGTTTACAGACAAAAAAGCCGCTGAAGAACATGACCGCATGCTGGAGCTGGCAGCTAACCTGACCACGCTGCTGGAAGATCACTTTACCATCGACGAACAGCTGGCAGAAGAGATCGGTCTGTTGCTGTCCCGCAACAAGGATGTGCTGTCCAAAGCGTTCAAGGGCAAGCCTGACCTGGTGCTTGAAATTGGCAGGAGTTCTGAAGAGAAAACATCAGAGTCCGAAGCCGCCTGACTCTTAATAATTCCGCCTTTATCCCCCCAACCACCGAAGCTGGGTCCACTCAACTTCGGTTTCTGTCTATAATTCAATGGCTCTCCGCACTGGTACAGTACTCGTATGCACAACGTTCAAACGTAAAAAGGCAGCAAATCTAGCACTTGTACTGGTTGCTTATAGAAGTAATTCCGCTAATATAGCGCCCTTTTTTGTCTGGCAAGGTATGTAGTCACGACATGACGAGCTTCGTTCCTGGACAACGTTGGATTAGTGACACCGAAACCGAACAGGGTTTAGGCACTGTGCTTACCCTTGAAGGTCGGATGGTCACCCTACTGTTCCCCGCTACCGGTGAAACCCGGCTTTATTCCGTCAACAATTGCCCGTTAACGCGCGTGCAGTTCAACCCTGGTGACAAAGTAGAAAGTCACGAGGGCTGGATCATGACGGTGACAGATGTCATTGAAAGCAATGGCCTGTTAACTTACAAAGGTATGATCTCAGGCGGTCCGTCTGATGGTCAGCCTGAAGTGTTGCCCGAATCCGGTCTGGGCAACTTTATCCGTTTTAACAAACCGCAGGATCGCATGCTGGCTGGTCAGATTGACCAGAACAGCAACTTCTCCCTGCGTTATAAAACCCTGCAGCACAACCACAAGCTGAAACGCTCCCCGCTTCGGGGACTGGTTGGCGCGCGCACCAGCCTGATACCCCATCAGCTTCACATTGCCCGTGAAGTGTCCGGCCGCCATGCCCCGAGGGTTATGCTGGCTGACGAAGTGGGTATGGGTAAAACCATTGAAGCAGGCCTGATACTGCATCAACAGCTGGTAACAGGCCGTGCCAGCCGGATACTGATTCTGGTACCGGAAAGCCTGCAGCATCAATGGCTGGTCGAAATGCTGCGTCGATTCAACCTGCATTTCAGCCTGTTTGATGAAGAGCGCTGCCGTAACGCCGACGATGACAACCCGTTCAATACTGAACAGCTGATTCTCTGCAGCCTGGGCTTCCTCAGCAACAACGCTGAACGTTTCGAACAGGCCATGCAGACAGACTGGGATCTGCTGGTCGTTGATGAAGCGCATCATCTTGTCTGGGATGAAGAGAGCCCAAGCGCCGAGTACTGCACGGTCGAACAGCTCTCTCGCCATATTCCGGGCCTGCTGCTGCTCACGGCAACCCCTGAGCAGATGGGTCCGGAAAGCCACTTCGCCCGTCTTCGCCTGCTGGATCCGGATCGTTTCCACGATCTGAAGGCTTATCAGGGCGAAGAAAAAACCTATGAGCCTGTGGCTGAAGCGGTTCAGGAGTTGCTGGAAAACGACCGTCTTCCGGAAACTGCCCAGAACCATCTGATCAGTTTCCTGGGAGCAGAATGTCAGAACCTGATTGATAACATCAATATGGGCGACGAAGAGCTGAGAAGTTCTTCCCGTAACCGTCTGCTGCGCAGTCTGCTGGATCGCCATGGCACAGGACGCATTCTGTTCCGCAACACACGGGCTGCGGTGGGTGGTTTCCCGGGTCGTGTGGTTCAGGGCTATCCCCAGGCATTGCCTGAGCTCTACCAGATTGCACTGGAAGAAGAGACGGAGATTCGCTCCAGTCTTTATCCGGAACTGGCTTATCAGTCCCGCATTACAGTTGACGATATGGACCCCTGGTGGAAAGTCGACCCCAGAACCGACTGGCTGATCAACCTGCTCAAGCTGCTCAAAAAACAGAAAGTGCTGGTGATCTGTGCCAATGCCAATACTGCACTGGATCTGGAAGATGCCCTGCGCATCACTTCGGGCATCCCTGCGGCTGTTTTCCACGAAAACATGAGCATTGTAGAGCGCGACCGCGCCGCCGCCTGGTTTGCCGATGAAGAGTATGGCGCTCAGGTACTGATCTGTTCCGAGATTGGCAGCGAAGGCCGAAACTTCCAGTTCGCACACCATCTGGTGCTGTTTGACCTGCCGTCTCATCCCGATCTGCTGGAACAGCGCATTGGCCGACTGGACCGTATTGGTCAGACTGAAACCATCAAGATTCATGTGCCGTACATCACAGGTACCAGCCAGGAGCTTCTGTTTCACTGGTACGATCGTGGTCTGGATGCCTTTGCAGACACCTGCCCATCGGGCAGCATGGTGTTTGAAAAACATGGTGAACAGCTTCAGGCTCTGCTGCAACCAGAGAGCAACGCCTCGCTTGAAGACATTGAACCGCTGATCAGTGAAACAGCTGCCTTGAATTCAGAAGTGAAAGAGCATCTGCATAACGGTCGTGACCGCCTGCTTGAAATCAACTCCCGTGGACTGTCTTCCAACGAAGACATGATCAACGATATTGAAGAGCAGGAAGAACCTCGTCAGCTGAAGCGTTACATGGAAAAGCTGTTCGAAGGTTTTGGTGTGGAATCGGAAGACCATTCCAAGCACTGCCTGGTGATTCGTCCCGGCAGTCACATGGTCACGTCGTTCCCAATGCTCTCTGCCGATGGCATGACCGTCACCTTTGACCGTGAAATGGCTCTGTCTCGGGAAGACATACACTTCCTGACCTGGGAGCACCCAAATGGTTAGCGACAGCATGGAGATGCTGCTGACCAGCGATATGGGTAATACATCGGTTGCATTGCTGAAGAACAAAGCCCTGAAGCCCGGCACCATGCTGCTGGAAGCGATTTACGTGGTTGAAAGCAGTGGCGACCGCCGCTTGCAGCTGGATCGTTATCTGCCAGCGACACCGATTCGCTGCCTGATTGATCCGGGCATGAACAATCTGGCTACCAGAGTAGCCTTTGACACTCTGAACGCTCAGTTACAGCCCATCAAAAAGGGAATGGCGAAAAAGCTGGTCAAAGCCCAGCGTGAGCCAATTCTCAAAATGCTGGAACGTGCAGAAGGCTATGCCAAAGACGCGGTTCAACCGATTGTGTCGGAAGCCTGCTCGGCTCTGTTAGCCGCTGTAACAGAAGAGATCAAACGTCTGGCAGCTCTGAAAGCCGTTAACCCTAACGTTCGTGATGAAGAGATAGAACATCTCAAGAATCAGGCAGCTACCGGGCATCAGTGCCTGCAGAATGCCATGCTGAGGCTGGATGGCTTGCGTCTGATGATTGCAGGCTAACTTCCCTCTAAAATTTAAGCCCTTTGTCACTCCCAACAAAGGGCTTAAACACACTACGACTTGCTAAGGACTTGGATTAGGAAGAGGGTTTAGTATTCTCCCCATCGCCTTCACTATGATAACCATCATCATCTTTTTTTGAATCAAGTGCTAACGACTCACCTGAACTCCCGTCTTCTGCATCAACAAAACCTTCATCAAGCCCTACCGGCTCCCATGATTCATCGTCTGTCCAGGCTGACCAGTTCACGTCGTGATCTCCTTGAACATCAAACTTTGAAGTCAGAGTTTTTCCCGTATAATTTTCAACTGCACTTTTCAGCTCACCCTTTGTTTCAGCCTTACGAATCATTTCATCCATACGCATGGCCATCAGGCGTCTGCTGTAGATTTCCGGAGCAAGTCTGGACTCCATTTCCGGATTATCTTTATTCGCTATAAAAGCTTCTTCAAGCTTGGTAATTTCTTCTCTACGATATTTTTTTATCTGATCACCCATAGCCGCTTTAGCCATAGAGTCTTGCCCACCCAGTTGAGCCACCAGGCTGGGAAATTCCTCAAGCAAAGTCCAGAGTTGATCGTACTTACGTTGTGAGTTTTTGGTAAAATCCACCATCATATCATTAACACGCTCCATAACTTCAGGCGCTTCCCTTTTTGAGTCACCGAGTTTTGCATACTGTTGCCGCTTCTGCCTTAACTGCTCCTGTTGGTTGCTGACTTGCTCTTTTAACGATTGTATTTCTTGTTCAAGGTCAGCCCTTGCTTTCAGGGGCTGACCTTTCGTTCTGACCGTTTCTTTATCCCTGCCAAAAGGGATGTTGTTCAGCCGAAGAGTCAGCTTATTACAGGCTTTTTTGTCAGCAACAATTTGAGCATCAAGCTCTCTCATCTGTCGCAACTCATCGGAATCCTGCGCTAACCCGCTAAAACGATCCGACAACTCGTTATTCCTTTCCTGAAGAGCTTTCTCTTCTGCATAGTAAGCCTCTCTTAAACTGCGTAATTCCAAACGCTCCTCTTCGGTTCTGGGGCTGGACATACCCGGAACATATCCCTCTTTACCAGCCCTTACTTGCTGAACCCGCTCAAGTTCTTTAAGGTTTATATCGTCCCTGTCAAATTCAGCTACGCCTTGTTCATGCAGCAAATCCTGTTGAGCTTTGGTAACTGACTGCAAATGATCAAGGTCTCTGCTGATTTTGCGGTCTTTAAGGTGTCGGGTATCCACCATTTTCCCGGACTTAGCTTCTTCCCTTAATATCTCCCGATCTTTCTTTCTCTGACGCATAGCCGCCTTGGGGTTCCGCACGATAAACGCCATACGTTTAACGCCCCGTGTCAGCCAGGATCGGATAGATTCACGCTTTCGCCCCACCAGCAGCGTTTTTTCTTCAACCCCTTTCGCCGGAACCTGCTTTCTACCCGTAAAATACCCATCTCCATCTGGTCGAATGGGCTTTTGCCCTCCTGGCCTGATATTCATCCCTGCTCTCCTGATGTCTGAAGTGGCTGCCAGCTCTAAGCAGTCAATGGAATTACCCGCTGCCTGAACTATTAGTTCCTAAATAAACTGTAGAAACGCATCGCCCTCATAGCAAACAAGCCCTGAAAGGGCTTGTTTGGTGACAGTAAAATCAGCTATTTATAAAAACCAGACTCCCCCTCAGGGCGAGTCTTAAAACGCCTGTGTAACCACATATACTGTTCAGGATGCTTCCTCACCCGGGCTTCGATAAAGCGATTCACAGTTTCGGCATCCTTATGATCATCACCCTCTGGAAAATCACTCCAGCCCTCACAAATTTCCAGCTCATAGCCTTCCGCATTGGGCAAACGGGTCAGAACCATTGGCACCACTTGCGCCCTGCCCATTCTCGCCATTCTTGATGTACCCGTTACGGTAGCCGCCTGCACCCCGAAAAAAGGAACAAACACACTTTGCTTAGGCCCATAATCCTGGTCAGGCGAATACCAGACTGTTCGCCCGCCACGCAGCGATCGCAGCATTCCCCGCACATCCCTTCTACCGAGCAGACGGCTACGCCGGTCATAGCGCTGACGCTGTTTTCTCTGCATATATTCAAACACAGGGTTTTTGTGCTCTCTGTAAGTGGCGTCAAGACTATGGCGCAGGGCGATAAAAGCACCCGTAATTTCGATGGTGGTAAAGTGCATAATCAGCAACAGCTTTCCCTGAGGTGAGTCAAGATGTTCCAGACCTTTAAAGCGAACCAGCTTTTCCAGCCGTGACCGGGGCCACCACCAGGCGATGACCACTTCCATCAAACCAATACCCACTGACTCAAAGTTGGCTTTCAGCAGCGCCTCACGCTCCTCGGCTGTTTTCTCGGGAAAGCACTTATCAAGGTTCACCCTGGCAATATCCACGCGCTTGCCGCCACGATAATAAAGCCTTCTTCCAATCCAGCTGCCGAACCGCACCAGAACCGGGTACGGCAGCCAGGAAGGCAGAATCGTCAGGCCCAGACCAAGCCACGTCAGCCAGTAACGGGGGTGAAGAAAAGACCAGCGAAACTGGTCGGCCTCTGTTGTATTTGTAATTTTTTTCGACATAAGCCCTGAAGCAACTACATTGAACAAGATTGAACGAGCAAATTAAACAGGCAGAGCCATTAATAAGCGAAAACCGAAGCATTGTCACTGACCAAAGCAAAACCCTCGCTAAAAACTCGTTTTAGAAAGCTGAAAAAAAGACCATCCACTTTGAAAGTGCTTGTGATTTGATATTCAGCCTATTACCCTCACCTGAACATCAGGCTTCAGAGAATTGTGGTTGCAGTCATGGCCTCTATCGTTAACTCCAAATGTCCGCCCGCCTTTCAGCTGAAAGGCAGCCTCTACACACTGACCACCCTGGAACTGCATACCACCAGCCACAGGCGACTGAAACAACAGCTGGAAGGCATGACCAGCAAGGCGCCACACTTCTTCCAGCAGACACCTGTCGTTCTGGATCTGGATAAACTGGAAAACGACAGTGAAGAACTGAATCTGGTCAGCATACAACACCTTCTTCATCATACAGGCATGGTTCTTGTCGCCCTTCGTGGCGGCACCGGGTACCATAAAAAAACGGCCAGACTGGCAGGGGTTGCCTGGCTGCCCCATCAGAAGCAAAAAAGACATTCCGCGCCGCCAAACAGCAATGTGGTCATGTTGAGCCAGCCGGATTCAAACATTCCTGTAGAGAAACATAAAGCAGATCCCGTCCGGGCCGAAGCCACCATCGTCAGTCGTCCGGTCCGGTCCGGTCAGCAGCTTCATTCTGAAGGCGACCTTATTGTTCTGGGACAGGTCAGCGAAGGGGCAGAACTTCTGGCCGGAGGACATATTCACGTCTATGGCCCATTCCGGGGACGCGCCCTTGCTGGCATTAACGGCGACAAAAAGGCCCGCATCTTCTGTAATCAGTTTGAGGCAGAGCTGGTCTCCATCAGTGGGCAGTATAAATTGACCAGTAAAGACCAGAACAGCCTCTGGAGTCATCGCTGGGGTTTGAACGCACAGATTTTCCTTGACGACGATCACTTGCACATAGCCGCTCTTTCATAAATACTGGAGCCTCCAGTTAATCAGGTATTCAGGAAGTTTAACTTGGCCCGTATTATCGTTGTTACCTCAGGAAAAGGAGGGGTTGGTAAAACAACGACCAGCGCCTCATTCGCCACCGGCCTGGCATTACAAGGGCATCGCACTGTCGTTATTGATTTTGACGTGGGTCTGAGAAATCTTGACCTCGTCATGGGCTGTGAACGACGCGTCGTCTACGATCTGGTGAATGTCATCAACGGCGAAGCCGCCCTGCACCAGGCTCTGATCCGTGATAAACGCACAGAAAACCTGGCAGTACTCCCCGCCTCCCAGACCCGCGACAAGGAAGCACTCACCAGAGACGGAGTGCAGGCAGTCCTTGAGGAACTGGCCAAAGATTTTGAGTACATCGTCTGTGACTCTCCTGCCGGCATTGAGCATGGCGCACTGATGGCGCTCTACTTTGCCGACGAAGCCATTATCACCACCAACCCGGAAGTGTCGTCTGTCAGGGATTCCGACCGCATACTGGGTATTCTGCAGAGTCGCTCCCGCCGCGCCGAACAAAATCTGGAACCGGTCAAGGAACAGCTTCTGCTGACCCGCTACAATCCGGAGCGGGTAGAACGGGGCGAGATGCTCAACGTTGAAGACGTCAAGGACATTCTTGCTATACCCCTGCTGGGCGTCATACCGGAATCCCTTTCAGTCCTGAAAGCCTCTAACCAGGGCGTCCCGGTTATTCACCAGGAAGAAAGTGACGCAGGTCAGGCCTACAAAGACATGACGGAACGCTTCCTCGGGACAGACATCCCTCATCGCTTTCTGGAGGCACCTAAAAAAGGCTTTTTACAAAGGATGTTCGGGGGATAATGCATGAGCTTACTTCAGCTTTTCCGCAGCAACAAAGAAGATAAAAGCGCAGAGACTGCTAAGGAACGCCTACAGATTATTGTCGCCCATGAACGTATGAGCCGTTCAACTAAAAATGTCCTGCCTGCCATGCAGAAAGACATTCTGGATGTTGTTCGCAAGTACATTGAAGTCAGCGAGGATGGCATTTCTATCAGGCTGGACCGGGAAGGCGATTACTCAATACTGGAAGTGAACGTACAACTACCTGATGCATAATGGTCTGCCACAGCAGCGAATCTTGCATACCTTTACAATCCGCTATGTTCCCCCTAACGCCGCAAAGGTTACACTTTGCGGCAATTAGAAACTAAATCATTCGCAATAATTAGCCACACACAGCTTCTGCCGTACAACATGTATAAATCCGTTAAAATCGCAGTCTCGATGCTGGCGACAGTGTTCGCCTGCTCTCTTCCCGTCACTGCTCACGCCAAAAGGGCTTCAGGCCCGGTTCCGAGCGTGACCGCCACCCCGGTTGTTATTCAGCCTGTTGAGCGCAATCTCAGCTCACTGGGAACATTAAGGGCTAACCAGTCTATTGATATTGCCACACAGATTGGTGGCCGGGTCACTGCCCTGAACTTTGACGACGGTATCGCTGTCGAACAGGGCGATATACTCCTGACCCTCGACAACAAAGAGCAGGCAGCAAGAGTTCAGGAAGCAGAGATCAATCTGAAAGACGAAGACCGCCAGCTTGACTCCATGATACAGCTGTTTGAAAAGCGCGCAGTCTCCCGGGATGAACTGGCCGCCCAGGAAGCCCGTGTTGAACGGGCAAGAGCCAACCTGGAATCACAGACTGCCAACCTCGAATACTATACGCTGACGGCGCCGTTCAACGGTGTCCTTGGTTTTAATGAGTTGAGTACGGGGGCGATGATCAGCGCCGGGCAGAACATTACAACTCTGGACGACCTGTCCAGCATGAAGCTCTATTTTGACCTGCCAGAAAATACGTTCAGCGAAATATCCACAGGCACGATCATCCACGCGACGACTGATGCCTGGCCAGGACTGCTGTTCAGTGGCGAGATTGATTCGATCAACCCCCGGATTGATCCTCTGAACCTCACTTTTTCAGCACGTGCCACCCTGACCAATGCAGATAAACATCTGCGTCCCGGCATGCTGATGCGCCTGAATGTTGCACGCCCAACCCTGGAATCCCTGGTGATTCCGGCTCGAAGCGTTCTGTTTGACGGCAATGACCAGTATGTTTACCTGCTTGATGCAGAAGGCATTCCGCAACAACGGTTTATTGAAACCGGCGTTATTCTGGAAAGCAAAATCACCGTTATCAGCGGTCTTGAGGAAGGCGACAGTATCGTCGACCAGGGGGTTGTCAAAGTCACAGCTGGTCGCCCCGTCAAAGTGCTGAATACTGAAGTGGCAGAAAACAGCGAGCCCGCAGGAGACGCCCGCTCATGATTCTGTCTGACCTGTCTGTAAAACGTCCCGTCTTTGCCACGGTCGTCAGCCTGTTGCTGATTACTTTTGGCATTGTCGCCTTTACCCTGCTGCCCATAAGAGAGCTGCCGGATATCACCACCCCGAGAGTATCGGTTCATACCAGCTATACCGGCGCTTCCGCAGAGGTTGTGGAATCCAAGATCACCAATGTGCTTGAAGACCGGCTTGGTGGGATAGACGGCATTCGTTCCATTGAAAGCCAGAGTATGCACGGTGTTTCCCGCATTACCGTGGAATTCTCCACCGAGACGGATATGGAAGTAGCCGCCAACGATGTACGGGAAGCCATGTCCCGCGCCAGCTGGCGTCTGCCAGACGAAGCCGAGTCGCCGATTGTCTGGAAAAACAGCGGCACCGGCGAATCGGTTCTGAACGTCACACTGCAAAGTGAGACCATGTCACCCGTTGAACTGACCGACTACGCTGAGCGGACATTACAGGATCGCCTGAGTCTGGTTGATGGTGTCAGCTCTGCTGATATTTACGGTGGTCGGCAGTACGTCATGCGTATCGACCTGGACCCGATCGCCATGGCTGCACGACAACTGACTGCCACTGATGTGCAGAGCGCTCTGCGCCGTAACAACATTGAACTGCCTGCAGGCTCGGTAAAAGGCGACCAGCGTTCTATTCCGGTCAGGGTGTTGCGTGAATACGACGACGCAGAAGCCTTTCGCCGTCTGGTGATTCGCCAGAGCGGCACATCAACGGTTTATCTGGAAGATATTGCCACCATCGGTACTGGCCCCAAGGTAGAAGAAAGTCTGTCCAAGGTAGACGGCAAAAACGTGGTAACCATTGGCATTGTCCCCATCTCCAACGCCAACCCTCTGGAGGTGATTAATAACGTTAAACGGGAAATGGAAGCCTTTGAACCTTTCCTGCCCGTCGGTACCACTCTGGGGACTACCCACGACTCCTCCATTTTTATCCAGGGGGCTATTAACGAAGTTTATACAACGCTCGCCATCACCATGGCCCTGGTTATTCTGGTTCTGTACATTTTCCTGGGCAACGTCAGAGCCACACTGATTCCTGCTGTTACCGTTCCGGTTTCCCTGATTGCTGCCTTTGCCGTTATCTGGGTAATGGGTTTCTCCATTAACATTCTGACCCTGCTGGCACTGGTGCTGGCCATTGGTCTGGTAGTTGACGACGCGATTGTCGTACTCGAAAACATTCATCGTCATCTGGAAATGGGTAAGCCACCGCTGTACGCCGCCTGGCATGGCGCCCGGGAAGTGGGCTTTGCTGTAGTGGCGACCACCGTCGTACTGGTCATGGTGTTTGTCCCTGTTGTCTTTATGGGTGGCATGGTGGGTATTCTGTTCCGGGAATACGCTTTGACACTGGCGGGCAGCGTCTGCTTCTCCAGCCTTGTGGCGCTCACCCTGTCGCCGATGATGGGTTCCAAATTCCTGAAGCTGAACACAAAACCTTCTCGCCTGAACCAGTTCACCGAACATCAGCTCAACAAACTGGAAAACGGCTATGAACGTATAGTCTCTGTCTTTGTACAACGTAAGCTGCTTGGTTTGTCGATCCTTATCGCATCGGTTGCTTCATCAGTCGTTCTGTACAACATGGTGCCAAAGGCATTTATGCCAAGGGAAGACCGCGGCAGTATGTTTGTGGTTATCCGTGGTCCGGAAGGCTCCAGCTACCCGGCCATGAAAGAAGCAGCAGAGGAGATTGAGGCCGTACTGCTGCCAAAAATCGGCGATGGCGTGATTGACTACTCCTACCTGCAAACCCCCGGCTGGGGCGCGATGGGCGACAACTCAGGCATCATGATTCTTGGCTTCAAAGACTGGAGCGAGCGGGATATCAGTGTGTTTGAGTTCTCCGACATGATTCGTGAAGAGTTTTCACAGATTCCGCATGTGCAGGCATTCCCGATTGTGCGCTCCTTTATGGGCGGCTCCAGCAACCCGGTACAGTTTGTGGTGGGTGGCGGCTCATTTGACCAGCTGATCGAGTGGACTGACCTGTTGATGGAGCTGGCAGAAGAAAATCCTGGTCTGTCCGACCTGGATGTTGATTTCAACCAGAACCAGCCGCAGATGGAAGTGTCTATTGACCGGGAAAGAGCCCAGCAGCTGGGCGTAACTGCGGAGGAAATCGGTAATACGCTGGAGATCATGCTGGGAGGCAAGAACATCACCACATTTATGGAGCGTGGTGAGGAGTACGACGTTTTTGTCAGAGGTATTGAAGAACAGTTCCTGTCAGCAGACGACCTGTCCCGCCTGTATGTACGTTCATCGACCACCGGGCAGTTTATCCGTCTGGACAACCTGGTGACCATCCGCGAAGTCGGTAAGTCTGCACGACTGCGTCATTATAACCGTAACCGTGCTATTACCCTGTCTGCCAGTCTTCAGGACAACTATTCACTGGGCGAAGCACTGGATTATCTGGACCAGCTGGTCGTCGACCATCTGCCAGCGGAAGCCATTATCAACTATAAAGGCGAGTCACTGGAATATCGCAGCAACCAGAGTTCCATTGCCTACGTGTTTGCGCTGGCACTGGTCATTGTATTCCTGGTCCTTGCCGCACAATTCGAGAGTTTTGTGCATCCATTTGTGGTCATGCTGACCGTACCACTGGGTATTGCCGGCGCCCTCGGCGGCCTGCTGCTGACCGGAGAAAGTTTGAACATCTACAGCCAGCTTGCCCTGATCATGCTGATTGGCCTTGCCACCAAAAACGGTATACTGATTGTCGAGTTTGCTAACCAGCTGCGCGATCAGGGACTACCCTTTGAACAGGCCGTTATCCAGGCAGCGAAGCAGCGTCTGCGACCTATCCTGATGACCGCCTTTACCACCGTAGCGGGCTCTGTTCCTCTGCTGCTGGCAACTGGCGCAGGTTCAGAATCGCGCTATGCCATTGGTATTATTGTTTTCTTCGGTGTTCTGGTGTCCAGTCTGTTAACCATTGTCGTCGTGCCGTCCATGTACGCACTTCTGGCACAGAAAACCCAGTCACCTGAGCATGTCAGCCACCAGCTTGAAGAGCAGATTGCCCAACAGGCGGCTACCTGACTGATCCATTGAACTTCAACGGGTGACTCTTGTCTTAATAGTCATCCGTTGAGGGTTCACTATCAGAGAGGGCGAGCTATGCAATTTGTACGATTCATCGTTATAGGAAGCCTGCTGTCAGGCTGTTCATTCTGGAATCACCACCGGGATGTACGACCTGATGTTTCAGGTACTCACACGATTATTCTGAATACCGATGACCGCACTTCCGGCTACCGGGAAGCCAAGCCTCAGGCAGACCATTTCTGCCGCAAACAACATAAGGCCACCTACATTCTGAGCGAAGAGTATCGTTATACAGGCAGTATGAGTGAAAGTGACTACGTAGCACTGAAGACCGCGGCCAGAGTTGCCAGAGATGTCGGCGGAGCGGTCTGGGGACTGTCAAAAGATGAAAGAAGTGAAGACGCCGGACTGGTGGCAGCAACAGGCGGAGCCATTGCAGATGATGCTATCGGCCCGGGGTATACGTATACCGTCAAATTCCAGTGCCAATAGAGATTCCCACTCAAAACGACTTCTGACCGGAAGACACCAATATATTTTTCAGGAATAATAGCAGGCTCGCTGGTAACCCGGCTGAAATCAGGAGTCTCTATGAGTCAAGCATCTTCTCCCCAACAGAACTTCAACCAGAATCTGGTCGAGTTCCTGCGGGAATCCCCCACCCCTTATCACGCTGTTAAAAACATGGTTGCCAGACTGGAGCAACACGGTTTTCAGCGCCTGCACGAGTCTGAAACCTGGCAACTGAAAGACAATGGTCGTTATTATGTCACCCGCAACGACTCATCCATTGTCGCCTTTACCAACGGCAACCATGAACAGGGCTTTCGCATGGTGGGCGGGCATACCGACTTTCCCTGCCTGAAAGTTAAACCTAAACCAGAACTGCACAGACACCAGTACCTGCAACTGGCCGTTGAGGTCTATGGCGGTGCCTTGCTGAACCCCTGGTTTGACCGTGACCTGTCCATTGCCGGACGCGTATTTTATCTCGACACCGCTGGCGAACTGAAATCCAGTCTGGTCAACTACCGCAAGGCCATCGCTTATATCCCCAGCCTGGCTATTCATCTGGACCGGGAAGCGAACAAGAAGCGCAGCGTTAACCCGCAAACCGACATTCCGCCCATTCTGTGTCAGCTGGACAAGGATGAAAAAGCCGATTTCCGTGCCTTGCTGAAAGAGCAACTGGTTGTGGAAGGTGTTACCGATGTTCAGGAGGTGCTGGAATACGACCTGAGCTTCTATGACACTCAGGGCGCAGCCATTATCGGTTTGAAAGACGAATTTATCGTCAGCTCAGCGCTGGACAACCTGCTGAGCTGCTATGTGGGCATGACAGCCATGATCGAAGCACTGGAAAACAGTACCGCCCCGATGGTGCTGGTGTGCAATGATCATGAAGAATGCGGCAGTCAGTCTGCCACCGGCGCCCAGGGTCCCATGCTGAAAACCATCCTGCACCGGATTGCCGGATCGACTGAAGCCCTGGCTCAGGCCATTGCCCGATCCATGATTATCTCAGCCGACAACGCCCACGGCGTTCACCCGAACTACGCAGACCGTCATGAAGGAAACCATCAGCCTCTTCTGAATAAAGGCGCTGTACTGAAAATCAACGCTAACCAGCGCTATGCCTCCAACGATGAAACCTGCTCCCTGTTTGGCATGCTGTGCCGTGAAGCCGGTGCCGACTATCAGTATTTCGTCACCCGTACCGATCTTGCCTGCGGCAGCACCATTGGCCCGTTAACAGCCGGTGAACTGGGTATTCGAACACTGGATATAGGGCTGCCAACCTTCGGTATGCACTCTATCAGGGAGACTGCCGGCACCCGGGATGCCTTCCAGTTAATTCAGGTTCTGCAGCGATTTTTCGCAATGACCAGACTGCCATTCGCCTGATTACGTACTGACGTAACCCGGTGCAGAACGTGTCTGCCGACCTGCACCAGGTTGCAGTCTGATACAAAATAAACATCCTGATTACATTACCTTGCAGAACCTCATCATGAGACGCACATTAAGTACAAATCCAGACTTCAGAAGCCCTGTGAGCCTGCTAATCTAGGAACTGTGCAATAAATTGAAACGAAAGTGCTCATAGCGGAACCGATTATGAAATACCAGCACAGAATCCCAGCTCAGCATCACCCAAAAAACGCCTTCCCAACCACTATTCAGGGCGGTAAAGGTGATCAGTACCCGAAGCTGAAACCGATGCTGAAAGCCTCATCAAGCATTCCTGCCGAGCGACAAGATGACTCTCCCTGCTTTGTTCGTGGGTATAACTGAAGTTCAGGACATGACTCATGTTTAAATGGGTGAGGTAAACACCTTACCCATCGTGCAGAACATTGCCTTAAACCGCCATTCTTTCCATTCCTTACCAACTTCTTACGAAACCAAGTTGCCCATTCCCAAGGCATACCTGTATTCTGTTTCTGTAAGTGGTCGATTGTTCCTGTCGTAATAATTAACAACAGAATCTGCCGATAACCATTTACCCAATACTTCAGTCTGATCATTGCAGGAAATTTTCAGAAGGATTCCTTCATCTACCTGCAAGGTCTTTCAGGCTGTAGTATGTTTAAGCATTCAGCGGTTTCATCTGATACCGACAATAGACACGGAGCTTCATAATCCATGATACCGACCCTGCAACTTGCAAGGAAATACACATCGGTTTTCATTGCACTGTTCACAGCGATCTGCCTGGCGGCTAGCTCCGCTTTCGCTGCTGACCAGAACCTGGAACGGGAACTGGAGGACCTCTCCCCCACACTGCAACAGGCCATTGCCAGTGTGAACGTTGTACAGCTCCTGTCCAGAAATCACTATCGTAAACTGCCTGTCGATCAGGAACATGCCGATAAGGTTTTCCAGCGCTACCTTGACCGACTGGACCCTAACCGCAGTTTCTTCCTGCAGAAAGACATCGACGAATTTCAGCGCTACCGCAAAAATCTGGCCAGCTCACTGAAGAGCGGCGATCTGAAACCAGCCTTTGAAATGTTCAATCGTTATCGTGAACGTGCAGGAGACCGGGCTCGATATCTGCTGGCAAGAGTTGACAAAGGCATTGACGGCATCAACCTTAAAACCGATGCCGAACTGGTGGTTGACCGGAAAGATTCACCCTGGCTGACCGATGAAAAAGCCCAGCGTGAATTATGGGATCTGCAGCTGAAAGACAGCATCCTGTCGCTCAAACTCAGCAACCGTACAGATGATGAAGTCATTGAGCAGCTCAAACGCCGTAACACCAACCTGCTGCGCCGTTTGCACCAGAGCAAGAGTGAAGACGCATTCCAGACTTACATCAACGCCTTCACCAGCATCTTTGACCCACATACCCAATACTTCTCTCCCCAGACAGCAGAGAATTTTGATATCAACATGAGTCTGTCTCTGGAAGGCATTGGTGCCGTTCTGCAATCTGAAGATGAATACACCAAGGTCGTCAGCGTTGTACCCGGTGGCCCGGCCGACCTGGCCGGACAGCTGAAACCCGGCGATAAAATCGTTAGCGTTGCCCAGGGCAAAGGTCAGCTTGAAGACGTGGTCGGAATGCGTCTGGACGACGTGGTTAAACTGATTCGCGGCAAAAAGAAAACCCTGGTACGACTGGAAGTCATTCCCGGCGCCAGCCAGAGTCAGACCACCCGGATTTATGAAATTGTTCGCGACAAAGTCAAACTGGAAGAGCAGGACGCCAGCAGCAAAATCATTGAAGTTAAAGACAAAGGGATTACCCGAAAAATCGGCATCATAGAAATCCCTACCTTCTACATTGATTTTCGTGCTGCACAAGCGGGCGATCCCAATTACAAAAGCACCACAAGAGACGTACGCAAGCTGATCGAAAATCTGAAAAAAGAGAAAATCGACGGACTGGTCATCGACCTGCGTGCCAATGGTGGCGGCTCCCTGCAAGAAGCCAATGAGCTGACCGGGCTGTTTATCGGCAAAGGTCCAACCGTTGTGGTTCGTGACAGCCGCGGCCGAATGGACAAACAGGAAGACCCTGACCCAAGACAGATGTACGATGGCCCACTGGCCGTAATGGTCGATCGCCTCAGTGCTTCAGCCTCTGAAATTTTTGCCGGAGCAATTCAGGACTACGGTCGCGGTATTGTTATTGGCAGTCAGACGTATGGCAAAGGCACTGTACAGAGCATTCAGCCTCTGAATCACGGTCAGCTAAAGTTAACGCTCGCTAAGTTCTACCGGGTATCCGGACAAAGTACTCAAAATCAGGGTGTACTGCCCGACATCAGCTATCCATCGCTGTACGAAGCCCGGGATATTGGCGAAAACAAACTGCCCGATGCCCTGCCCTGGGATACCATTAACCCGGTCAAATTCCAGCGCTATGAAGACCTGAGTGTCTTTTTCCCAAAACTGGAAAAAGAACATAAACAGCGTACCGAGAACAATCCGGATTTTGTCTATCTGAACGAAATGAAGGATTACCTCACCCGCTACGAAAACAAGACCAAAGTTTCCCTTAATGAAGAGAAACGCCGTCTTGAAATCCAGTCCATGCGTAGTCAGCGCCTGGCTATTGAAAACCGGCTGAGAAAAGCCAAAGGCGAAGAACTGCTCAACAATCTGGATGAGCTTGAGGAAGCTGAACAGGCCAATATTGACAAGAAGGATAAAAAGAAAGAAGCCGATGCTTTCGTCAAAGAAGCAGGCGCCATTCTGAATGACATGATCCACCTGGAAAATCAGGCGAAAAAACCGGCTCAGGCAGCCTGACCGTTATGAACCACTGACATTGCTTCCATCCATTGCGGCAGTTTTCACAGTTAAAGTGCAAACTGCCGTTCTTCTATTTCCCCTGCGGTCCTGACACGCCTCTCTGAACTCTTAAAACTGGTGAAACTCTTTTAAAAAGTTTTTCCGGCTCTGGACAAATTTTCTGTGCTCCGGATGATCAAGAGACCGCTTTTTCTCCTCAAAGGCAGGCGCAATCACACCCCAGTTTGACGTTCTTGCGAAATAGACAACCACATCAACCTCTTTATCAAGCCACTGGTTATACACCACCTGACTGCTGTTATCGGCAACCGTTTTGACCTGAATTCTATAGAAGTTTGGACCGTCTGAAATCAGTATATCGGTGCAGTGACCATTATCCAGAACGGGTATAAAAACCTGCCAGCCATCCGCCATCAACCAGCCAACCAGAGTTTTCTCAAAAGACATATTTTTCAGGGTCTGATGGGTTCCCTGCCTGGTATGAGTCATTCTCCTTGGCATTTTATTTCTCCCAATAGCCTTCTCATCTAATCCATATTCTGTTAAACGAACCAGCACTCCCGGCCTATATCACAAGGCTGCATGATCAGCATGTAAGCCGTTTCAACGCTTTGGTCAGAGCAACAGAAACATTTCAGTCAAAATCCAATCTAAAACCACCCAATCAGTGTTAGACAAGCAACTCTGCCCGGGCTTTCCTTATTTGTCACAAAGTAGCGGCAGGCCAATCATCGGTACTCAATCAGGCATTCAGAAATGCGGAACTTTATTGATCTATAAAGGTCTATCTGAGCAGACAGATGGATAGAAGGGTCGGTCGAGAGACCAATTTAAGCCACCTGTTAAAACGATATCTTCTTAATATAACATTGGATGTTTAAATGAATGTAGGACAGGACAGTCAGTCAATTACCCGATCATTACCTAGCCGTTTGCCTGTGATACCGGAAGAACCGGTAATGACTGGGGTATCAGGGGCAAGGTCCGTGTGCAAGGCTGGGGTTATTTTTAAATACATTCCTCAGAAACCGCTCGAATACTCAAATCGCCAGGCAGCTATCGTAAATTATCTGGACAGTGATTTTAATTGCATTGACCCCACTATAGGGGAACAGTTGAAGAGAGTACCCGTCTGGATAAATGAACATAAGGAGCCGGAATCGACACAAAAAAGTGTCAAAGAAAAGTATATAAAAGCCATGAAGGCAGGATTTTCGTTTAATACTCCAAAACATGGAATGCCTTATGTTGGGATCATTCATTTCTGCGCCCTGTCAGATGGGAAATGTTTAAAAATAGAAGACTCGATCAAACCAGCCGTAGAAATAATGCAACAGAAAGGTGCTAAAACACTGGTTATTCCACTGTCTAAAGAACTTCTACAAAAAAAATTCAGAGAAACACTGGTCGCTGTAGAGAACGCCGTCTCTCAGATGAAATACAAGCCTGAAGAAATAGTTTTTATCAATGAAGTTGAGGGTTTTTGCAAAAGTTTTGACTTATGGGGAATGGAAAAAATCGTAGACATCAATGAGTCTGTAAAACTGACTGAGACTGTTACTGGTGATAGCGTTAAGTTAGAAACCTCTATTGCGCTAGATGACAATGTCAATTTGGAAATAGTTGCAGCAAAAGAAAACGAGGTCCGGACTATAGAGACGACTCTAAAACCTACTCTTGAAGAGAGTAAGCCGGCTGATCCACCCAGAAAGAAAAGAAAAAAGAAAAAGAAGAAGAAAAGTGAGGACGATGGCGCAAAAGCCTTGCCTTCCGAGGAGTTGAAAAATGAATCGAGCGGGTCGAGCACCCGGGAAATTCTACAGGCACAGATCCAGATATTGTCAGAGGATCTTAAAAGTGGCAGGATTGAAAAAATTGATGAATCGTTCTCAGCCATTATCTATTTTTTAGAGAGCAATAAGCTGAAAGTGTCATCAAAAGATCTTAACTATCTGGTCGATAGCTATCAACAACTAAAACATCTTAATAAAAAAATAGGCAGCATGGATAAGCTAAAAATTAACAGCTATAGTTTTTTGGCTTTGACAAAAAGTACTTTAATGGAAAATTTTGAACATTGCCTTAATAGTATTTCTGTCAAGAATTCAGTGGATGTCATTGACACTTTTATTAAAATGACCGGAGATGTTGATAAGGAATTTGACTTCACTAATTGCCGTCTGGATAAACTGACTCCCTTTATGCTGCAACACTCCTCTTTGTATTCAGGACAATGGATAAGAGATATCACCCGGCATGACAAGATTTCTATTAAGGCAAAGTTTGAACTCATGACAAGCCTTTATGCAAATTTTAAAAAAGACTTCGACAGTGGGGAGTGCTTTAAAAACTCAAAAGATAAGTTAGAGAAAGAGTTTGAATTCTTTTTTAAAGGTTTTAGCTATCAGAATATTAGAATTCAGGCTGAATTAGATTCTTTGAAGGAAAAAATTGATACTGATTCTAAGATCCTGACAGAACAGCAAGCAATACGGAGTGGTGGTGAAAAACTGCCTTTACCAGAGTCGGTTATTAACACTATAGAAGGAAGATTGGAACGTTCCAGATCAAATTATCAATTATTTAATAGTTACAAGGAATCCAATTCAGCCATGTCATTGGATGTTAACAGGAGTAAAAATTTAGTCTCCAATAAATACGATGAAAAGTTAAATGAATGGATTGAGAAAAAAACATCGAGCCTGACAGTAAAAGATGAGCCATCAACTACCAAAAGAAAAGAGGACAGTACCGTCCGGCTGGAAAGCATTGTTGAGAAGGTAAAAAAACAGGCTGTGCTAAAAAAACCAGGAAAATCTGAGGAAAAACCACCTGAGGATATGTACTATGAGGCATTTGAATTATTCTCTAAAGGCTATTATAGACAGTCTCAGGAAGTCTATAAAAAAATCTGTAAACAACACCCTGACTCGATTTTTTATATTCACTCAAAGCTGGGGTTGATGGAGTCGCATACAAGAACACCAGAGTTCAGAGCAGATGAGGAAAAACTGAATGACGTCTTCACCAGTGCTGTAAGTGTCTGCTCAGATTTTCGTAATGCCGTTACACAGGGCGAACCGATACAGACTTCATCATCAGATATACAGGAGTTGTACAATACAGTGACTGAGTATAGCGATAAACTTCTGACCAAATACACGGATATAATGCAGGAGCAATTAAATACCGTTGATGAGCTGACCGTCCTGCAGTTGAGCTCAAGTTCTGAGAATCGTCCGGACCAGCTTTCAGATGAGGTGCTTCAATTTACTATTGATACAACACTCAGTGAGCATCAAAAAATATACGACCTTACCGAACTATCTCAGTTAGCCCTTATTCACGTGCGCCAGGCGTTGCAATACAGAAAGGAGTGGTTGAAAAACCTCCGCCTTGAATCAGCCTCCGCAACAACCAGTAAAAAAAGTCGGAAAACCAATATGTCAAAGCCGCCTGATGAGCTGATGACTGACCTTGATGACCGTATAAAAAAACTGGATCTGTTCAAAGCCAAACAGCATTCGGCCAGTCAGGCCATCAGTGCATTAAAAGAGTCAATAACTCAACTCCATTGATTTGTGTGCAGATTCGGAGACTCTCTTGTATCATGCCGCTTGTGGTATAGAGTTAATTTAACGTACTGCTTCAAAATTGTCTTATCCGGAAACAGGGTTTTGCTGTATGCGTTTGCTCATTTCTACCTTGCTGGTCTTACTCTCCAGCTCCCTGATATCTTGCTCAAAGCATCAGGCATTCCACCCGACTGAAAAGGACATATCGCTTTGTCTTACTCAAGGCGGCTCATTAATGACGAAAAAGCGAGGGGATCAGAGTGTTTATGAAGTCTGCATTTATGAAGACAACCGCCAATGTGAGCTTGAAGCTCTGACAAGGGATCTTTGTATAAAAGGAGGCTTTAAAGTGACAGGGTACGTTACCGATGCGGCTCAGTACTGTGCTATCACTGGCGGTCGCTATGAGATTACTTCAAATAGCAACACACCTCGAGAAATGGGTAGTTGTACCCGAAATGGTCGTACCTGTGACGCCCGGGAATATTTTAACAATAGCTGCGAGCTGCCATAGGTGTTCCAGGCGATTTGTCTATTTCCACAAATCGTAGAAACAAGGGATTCATTTCAGCACAAAAAAGGCAACACCCTGAGGTATTGCCTTCTTTTTCTTCACTTACGTGAAGTGGGAAATCACATCATCAGTGATGCGACTCAGTCCTTACAGAGGACGAATATCTTCAGCCTGAGGACCTTTCTGGCCCTGAGTCACTCGAAATTCAACCTGCTGGCCTTCTTTCAAAGTTTTGAAGCCGTCACCAGTGATCTGACGAAAGTGGGCAAACACGTCAGGACCGTTATCCTGAGCGATGAAACCAAAACCTTTCTCTTCGTTGAACCACTTAACGGTACCGGTAGTAGTAGACATAATCATATCCTGTTTTTTAAGCAAATTAAGTCACTCAGCCCCTATGGCATAAATGACGGTCAAGCTAGAAGATTTGTTATTACTTATGGTAGAACAGGACGAGATACTACTCTCGGAACACTAAATCTATACATAAAGAATCAAACACACTTATAACGTGGCGTCCATTTTACATGGCTTCGAGCTATCGGCAATCAGTATAAACCAATTTTTATTGTTACCACTAGCATGCCAAAAAATAACTTTGCCTTTAGCTTTCGGAGCTTGCCAGATATACGACAAAAACCCGAAGCCTTATGACTTCGGGTTTTTGAAAATATGGCGGTGGGGCGGGAACCCATTTCATCTTTTTATCATAAAAACCCACAAGTCCAAACTTCCCAAAATAGCAAGCCATCATTTTCTGAAACGAAAGACCAAGTAAATTGACAGAACGCACAACTTACAATATGGTCAATCCCTGTGCCGCTCCCCCCCTGAGTTAGGTTGGCATTAGAAGATGCTGACGCTTTCTGATTCATCAGAAAGATGCGTAAACTCAAGGTGCGTAGAATAGGTAGGAGACATTGCCTCTCTTTCACTTTGAAAGATGCGACTCTCCCTAAGCAGGTTGGAGCGCCCGCCTATTTCACCGGCACAACTCATCCCCCTCAAATGACTGAGTTGTTATTGAAATGCGCCACGAAGACCTGCCTGAAAGATGGAAACAAAAAATAAAAAGTTACCTGCAGTCAAAAGGAGTCAGTGACAGAGATGAACTTTGGTGTGAAGATTTTGAAGCGGATAAAGTTGCCAGAGTAACCTTTGAAGATGAATCAACGTAAGCGGTAATTCCACCACACCTTGATTCAAACTGGCTTCTGATTCCAGGGCAGCAACTGCTCGATATCGGCAATTGACTCTGCCCTTGGCAAGTCGTTGAAGACGGTCTTCAGATAATGGCAGGGTTCCAACCCGCAGGCTTTCGCTGTTTCTACCAGGCTATAAAGATTGGCGCTGGCTTTAGCTCCGTCAGTACTGTTGCTGAACAGCCACGCCTTGCGACCCACCACGAACGGACGAATCGCATTTTCGGCCAGATTATTGTCCATACGCAGGTAACCCTCGTCGCAATAACGGATGAGCTTTTCCCACTGGTTATTCAGGTAATAAAGGGCCTTGCCCAACAAGGTTTTTGGCGGCACCTGGGGCAACGATTTATCCAGCCATTGTCGTAATTTCTGCAGAACCGGCAGACTTTGTTCCTGCCGTACCCTTTTTCGTTCATCCGGAGGGCTCTCTTTTATCCCATGTTCTATTTGATAGAGCTTACGGATATAAGACAGCCCCATATGGCTTTTGCCGGTTTTGTTTTTATCTTTCTGCCCCTTGATGGCTTCATCGAACTTTCGACGAGCGTGAGCCCAACAGCCTTGACTGATTACCCCGCTTTTGCGACCTATGGCAGCATAGCCTTCGTAACCATCGGTTTGCAGATAGCCCCGGAAGCCATCCAGCAGCTTCATGGGTACTGAACCGCTGCGGCTGGGCGCGTAATCGAACAGAATGATCTTTTGATTTTTCACCGGTTCAGCCACCTGAACCCACATGTACGAATGACTTCGGGCAGCCTTGCCTTCCTCGTTGAGCACCTGGGTGACCGTTTCGTCACAGTGAATCAGTGGCGCTTCCAGCAGCTTGTCCCGCATCAGGTTGATTAACGGTTGCACCAGATCACCACAGCGCACCATCCACAGTGAGGTGGTGGCACGGGCAATATCAACACCCAGACGAGCCAGGATAAATTTCTCCTGACGGTATAAAGGCAATCCGTCAACGTATTTACTGGTGGCAATGAAGGCTAACAGCCCCGGAGTAGCTATGCTGCCCGGTATCGGTTGGGCGGGCAGTTTGGCTGTTTTAATGCCTTCTTCACAGCATCTGCAGCCGTACTTGAACCGCACATTCTGGATAACCCGGATTTTGGCCGGAATGATATCCAGCTGTTCGGTCACTTCTTCGCCTATACGATGAAGTTGATTACCGCAGCCGCTGCAGTTTTTTTCATCGTCACGGATGTCGTGCTCTTCCCGGACTCTTGGCAGATCTTTGGGTAGCGGTTTTCGACCTTTCTTCTGGCGAGTATGTTCTGCAACCGTGACGCTTTCTTCGGGGTCTGGCTCAGGCTGTTCCGGTTGATCTTGCTCGGCTTCGTTGAACAGTTCCTGCTGATCCGGTGATGTCTTTTCGCTGGAGGCACCAAACTGTTTATGCAGAAGAAGGCGAAGGCGTTCTTCCAGCAATGCATTTTTCGCAAGGATGGACTGAACCCAGGCAATCAGCTCGGGGTTATTATCGGGTAAAGGGACAGGGCAGGCTTCCATGCCGATTCAGAATAGACGGTGGCGCAGTCATTGCCACCTTGTTAGAGTAAAGTCGTATATTCCAGTGTTGGGTGAGGTGCTTTGGGGCGAATGTCATAACCATCCAGAAGCTGGTTGAGCAGGCCTCCATCGATCGCTTCGGGTGCTTCATTCCCCGGCCATTTAAAGCGGAATTTCTCCAGTCGCTTATACCAGAGCACAAAGCCATTACGCTCCCAGCACAACAGCTTGATCTTGTCCCGCTTGCGATTACAGAAGACGTAGACCGTCTGATTAAATGGTGATTGTCCGGCTTGTTGTTCGACTAAAGCCGCCAGCCCGTCGATGGATTTGCGCATATCAACGTGCTCAGCGTAGAGATAGACAGCCACCTCATCTTCCGGGCGGATCACGAGGCAGCCTGCAATGCTTTGATCAGGGCTGCTGCCTGTTCAGGAGCCGCTTCGATTCGTATGGAATCCATATAGAGGATCACCAGGGAAGGCGCAGAAGGTTCTGGCTGAACAACGCCCAGAGGGATCAATTTATTATCCGGTCTGGTGAGCAGTTTGTGCTTCCAGTAAAAAAACAGGTGCTGCTTGATGTCGTGCTTTTTACACCAGCCTGAGGCCGAGAGTCCGGACTGCTGCCAGTCGTTCATCCGCTCTTGCCAGAGTGCCTGGTTTTGTTTGCGCTCTTCAGGTTTCATGAGTTTCTCCGTTTTAAAACCTGAAGTATTAAGGGGCGTGGCTTTCTTTGGAATGTGGGGTTAATTTACCGCTTACGAATCAACGGCACAGTTTTATTTTCCGTTAATGATTGATGCACCTGAATTTCACGAAATCGGCTTATTCACAGAGCACTGCGGCTATTTCATTCTTCACAGGGAAGCGGCAGATGTAGTCATTGAAGCAGAAAATTAAAGATTTAATGGTTTGTTTCGAGTCCGACAGGAAACAACCAGACTGAAGAAAATAGTGGAAGGTAGGATTACGGAATACCTACAACGATGAGCCAGTTCCGTCAGATAAGTATCTCATCGAACCTTGTCCCGCCCTGTCGGCGATGTCCCAACTCCACGTCACCGCAAGTTGGGTCGGCACAACCCGTGACAAGTCATATTAGTGGCACTGAAACCACCGATTCTATGCACTTCCCGCCTCAAACCGTCGTTTGAGGCGGGGCTACTATAACAAAACGATTTTTCATTGGAAAGGATTTATAATGTGCCGAAATAACGAAGGAGCTGCTTATATTGCACAAAAATGCTAAAGTAGACTTTGTGCCGCTCCCACCGAGGGATATGACTGCCTTAAATGGGGCAGAGTTAGGAAGCCCATGGTGCGTAGAGTAGGTGAGTAGCTGCATTGCTATGCTCTCCAGCTACTCTAAGCAGGTATAACCGCCCGCCTACATCATCGGTACGCTTTTTCTTATCAACTTCCGCCTGACTACTCGATCACGCTAGCTCAAGAGCAGTTAGAGTAATCCCGACTTACTGCCTTTACTTTCAGCCATCAATAACCACAACCCTCCCAGCTTTACCATTCCTGGCAGCAGTATCCGGTTCCGCATCAGGGTCAGGGGCTTTGCTCACAGTGAAGCGAAAACGCTGCCCCGACTTAAACCGCATATCTCTCTGCTCTGCTACAACGTTACTTTTGTAGAAAAAATAATCTTCACCATCTTCCGCTTCAATGAAGCCATAATTTCCAATCCAGCGTTTTAACCTGCCGTTCATTTCATAAATTGTATTTTCTGCAGATGATTCAATTAGTCGAATAAAGCACCTATCATTGGTTTCCGAGGCAATCTGAAACAACTCAGAATGCCCTTTCACCAAGCGCTTTAGTGTTTCAAAACCATAACTTCTAGGATCAAAAGCCGGGTCTATTTTCTTTAATGATGCTCCCAAGTCACCCAGGTAAACAGAACCATCCCCGTCAGAGCAGGCCAAATAGGCTCTTTTCAACAGCATGTCCGGAGTTATATTTTCTTCCATAGCAGTAGATTGGTCACCGCCACTCTCAGGAAGGTCAAGGTTGTCAAAGTAGACATAGTCATGACATGCCGAAATCAGATTTCGGGCTGGGCTTTCCCTTCTTCCTACCCCCATCACGTACTTGCCCATTTCACGAATTCTTTGTGCAAGAAATTGAAATCCGTTATCAGACGACACAATGCATACTGCATTAATTTCTGGAGCTCTGATTAATACTTCAACAGCATCCATAATCAAAGTATGATCTGCCGCCTCTTTTCCATAGTTGAACTGCTGAATGGGCCTGGCACTGAATTTATGAAGCACCTCCTTCCAGGGCGCTCTGGAAGGGTTTGTCCAATCAGCATATACGCGTTTGATGGCAATTGTTCCCTGCTTTTGCACTTCCCGTAATATACCCGAGAACTGTTTAGGACCTGCGTTCTCACCATCTACCAAAATTGCGAAATTTTTACTGTTATTCATTATATTCCCTGCTTTCACATCCAGTGAGCAAGCTCAATTCCCAATAATGCCTACCCACTGGATAAGTGTTTAACACTAAATTTCGTTTTAGGCTACCTCATAGCAAACCCGAAAGCCGATCTTACAATAATGGTATTTCCCTGTACTCCATGCCGGAAAAGCATCTCGTTCCACATTAGAGGAGCCTCTTGCAGACTTTAAAGATTTTGAACGAATAGCTAGTGCTTCCATGCCATATGGGTTCTCATACAACCACTCACAAAACTGATTAGAATTAACCAGCTTCAATCCCGATGGGTGTAGAAGGTATTCCGGCTCACGAGTATATTTGCACAGCAGTGCTTGAAAGTCTGCCTCCTCCATATAGGGTGCGCTACTTCCATAACTGTTACCGTGATGATCTGTAAATTCTAACAAACTTTGATTCGAAAAATTATTTTCATTTGCACACAGATTTCTGATAGCTCGAAATTCATCCAACATTAACAACCGGACTGGAAGCTGATAGGTTCTTTCAATATGAGAAAGATATGCACAAGCATCAAACCAAGTTACAGCCGCTGGAAACTCCCCACTGTCAGAATTCATTGACTCCAGCAAATCCGGTTTTCTTTCATCAATCTTCATTCTTTGTTCAAAGTACTCAGGGTATTGATTTGAAAACTTAACTATTTCATCAATAGTGATTAACTGGGAAATATTAAGCTTCTTTCCACCCACTTCAACATGTTTAAACTCAATAGGTGCCGCCTTTTCAATAGACGCTTTTATAGCTTTATAGTCATACTGACCTATATGAGAAAAGTACCCTTTCCAGACATTCCATTCACCTGGATAAGTTGTCACCTTTCCACCATGTTTATAAAAATACTGCTCAGCCTTATGAATATCCTGTTCATGCCACCCTTTGTACTCAAAGTAATACCAGCGTTGAAAATCATAGAGATCATTCATTTGCCGGGGTATATCTGAAGGTTTCAGGTATGGAGCATAAATTTGATGGTTAAATTTTTCTTTCTTGATTCCCTTGAGAACGAAGTCATAGTACCCATCAGCTCCTTTAAGAAAGACCAACTGATCATTGTATTGGATGACTTCTACCCACCCCGAGTCTTGCATCTCTATTTCTCTTCGAAACAGCTCACAAACCAGTTGATCCCCCTTTTTACTTTTCGCTTTTGCCTCATCCGTCGCTTTGGAGGAAAAATAGGTAGATGGCTCTGTTTTATCTTGCATCGCAGGGCTAATTAAAAGATCACCCCGCAAATTAAAACACGTACGCAGCTCCCATAAATGCCCGCCTAAAACCAAACTAGCATAGGGCATATGATCAGACTTGCGTCTACAACCCCATATTCCGGAAATATCCACCAGCTTTTCTGGCTTATCCAAAGCTCCTCTAAGATGCTCTAGCTGATAAAGCCCCTGGCGACCTCCCAGTTGAGGCCAATGGTTAAAACGCCAATACCCATCATCAAAGTCCGAAGCATAGTCATAATTGTAACCCGTAAAAACCCTTTCAGGCATGGCAAGATCAGAAGAAAAAAAAACGATCAGCCAGCTTTTCCACATCCAAACTTAAGGGAGCATTGGCGTCAGGAGTAAATTGTGGGGTAATCAGATTAGACCACTGTTGCAGCCCATGCTTTTCCATGAACGGAGCTAATTTATGCTGATATTCTTCTTTGTATCCTGCAAATCCACCAGAAATACCAAAAGAAGAAGCAACCAAATTCAGCAAGGTACAGTGGGCAATATCCTCTCTGTCCCTAAATACCTGTTTCGTGGATTTTTTAATATCATCAGGATGTAGTCCAAGAATAGGGACTACATGATAATTTTTAGTGGTAATGTAACGCTTTGGAAGTGACATATGTCTTTCCTATCAGTTTTAGACTCCCAGCAAAACTACTGGAGTATCTTGAGTCGGATAAGAAAAACAGGAAAGCGTCTAAAAGAAGGCTTAGTGGATACTGTACGCTTATGGCTTTGTTTGATGAAGATACTGACATCAACCGCAGGCTACCAATGCCTGCAGATAAAAGTAACAGCTTTTTCAGCATTGTCAACAATCTGTGATTTCAATCAAAAAAATACGTCAGAACGATAGTCCACAAACTGATCCTACCAATGTACAATCGGTGTTCACTTAAGTCAGATTGAGCATACCACTACTCGCCCCTGACACCCGACTACTGCCAGAAGATATGACGACAATGTGTATAACAGAATCCCCCGAACAGATTGAATTGGGATTCAAATATGGAAAAAGTGGAGCCCACTCCGCACGAAGCATGATGCTTGAAGAGTTAAAGCAACTCTTCAATGGTCTACCTATCGATACAGATAGGGCTCGCTACGAGCAAGACATCGTACAGTACAACGTCCTGCAAAAATCATCAGAAAACGCCCGCAAGCTCACATGCCGCCATATGATCGACCTTTATGGGCTGTCTCCTGATATTCCATTATTCAAGGTTTTCAGAGAACTATGGGAATTATCAGAAGACGCTCAACCTTTGCTCGCTCTCCAGCTGGCCGTTGCCAGAGATCCATTGCTTAGAGGATCAACTGAAGTCATTCTGTCGCTTCAACCCGGTGAACATCTAAGCCGGGAGACAATGGAAGCCCACCTCGCTAAAGACAACCCAGATCGCTTCAGCCCTGCCTCCCTCAAATCATTTTCTCAAAACATCAATGGTACCTGGACTCAATCCGGGTATCTGTCCGGCAAGGCAAAGAAATATCGAACAGAGCCAAAAGTGATCTACATCAATTTGGTGTTTGCTTTGATTTTGGGACACTACCAAGGCTTATCAGGACAGCGTTTATTTACCAGTTTCTGGACCAACTTACTGGTGTCAGACCTGGAAACCCTTTACGAGTTAGCCCACAGAGCGACCTTGCGCGGGCTTATCAACTTCAAGAAAGCCAGTGAAGTAATAGAGGTGTCATTTACACCCATGAATTTGCCTATCAAGGAATGAGTCGATGTCAGACCGAGTGTCCAAATTGCTGAAAAGCTTTACCAGCCATATCAGCGTCCCCTGGAGTAAAAACATCTCCGCCGAAGAAAAAGCAATATTTGTCGTCTACAACAAAATGGACGAGCTTAAAATTCGCGCCCGTATCGCAGAGTTTGAACAAGCTTGCGAGCAAAGTGAACACCCCTGCTTATTGTTGGACATTACCAACGCATTTCCAGAATGGATGGCAGAACAGGATTACAAAGAAGCGTACTTCGAAGACCCCGAATACCTCAAAAGTAATTACGACTACTTTGCCGACGACCTGGTCGCCAAACTCAGCCAACAAATCAATGAACACCAAAATGAAAACAGCGTTGTGGCACTCATGGGTTGCGGCACGCTCTTCGGCTTTATTTCTGTCTCCGGCATGGTTAAAGCCTTAGCCAGCCAGATACAAGGTCGTCTTGTGGTGTTCTTCCCAGGCGAATTCCACGACAACAACTACAAACTACTTGATGCAAAGGATGGCTGGGGATACCAGGCCACCGCCATTACTGCTGCCTAATCAGGGATTGAATGATGTTAAACCGCGAAATTTATAAACTAGACCCACTGGAAAGCAAACTCGCTAACAATGGTGTCGCAGAAGTTAATGATGACTTTTCCCGTGGTGCTTTAGAAACCCTGGAATACGAACTACGCACCTTTGTCTGCAGCGGTGCTTATGCCAAAGGCATGGACAGCATACTTAGCACCTTTATTCGCAATGTAAAAAGCTCTGGTGAGCAGCCGGGTGTATGGATATCCGGCTTCTTTGGCTCAGGTAAATCCCACCTGGCAAAAATGCTCAGAACACTTTGGGTTAACCAAACACTGCCAGACGGCACAGACGCTCGCTCATTGGTTGAACTGCCCGATGAAATTCGCAACTACTTTGATGAGCTGACAAACCTGGGTCATCAAGTGGGTGGAATTCATGCTGCCTCCGGAACCCTGGGTGCAGGCGCTGAAAACAAAGTACGCCTGGCGCTTCTGAGCATCATCTTTAAATCCGTCGGGCTTTCCGAAAAATACCACCTGGCACGTTTCGAATTGTGGCTGAAATCCGAAGGGGTTCTGGAGCAAGTCAAAGACTACATTCAGCAACATGCCAAAGGAAGAGAAGGCGAAGACCTCTGGCAGAAAGAGTTAAGAAATCTTCATGTTTCGCCAGTCATGGCTAACGCCCTGTTAGAAACCATACCATCCTTGGGTAGCGATCATCGCGAAGTCAGGGATATGCTACGAGCGCAGTATAAAATTGTTGACGATGTTTCCAACGCTGAAATGGAAGAAGCCGTTGTTGAAGCCTTGGCAGTCGATGGCGAAATGCCATTAACCCTGGTCGTTCTGGACGAGGTTCAACAATACATTGCCGATGATGCTGACAAGGCTTACCAGGTTCAGGAAGCGATTCAAACCTGTTGTAAAGCGGGTTCTTTCAAATCCCGACTCTTGTTTGTGGCTACCGGTCAAAGCGCACTGTCCGGCTTGCAAAACCTGCAACGTCTAATGGGGCGCTTCCAGGTCAATGTCCAGCTGGAAGACACCGACGTAGACGCCGTTATCCGCAAAGTCATCCTGCAGAAAAAAGAGTCCAAGCGACCCGATATCGAAGCCACCATGCAGGAAAACCTGGGAGAAATCACCCGGCACCTGCGTGGCACCTTAATAGAACCCCAAACAGATGACGAACAATGGATGGTAGCGGACTACCCGCTGCTGCCAGTACGCCGACGTTTTTGGGAACGCGTATTACCCGCCCTGGACAAAACCGGCACCGGCTCCCAGCTTAGAAACCAGTTAAGAGTGGTGCACGAAGCCATCAAATCCACCGCATTGAACCCCCTGGGTTCAGTCGTACCTGCCGATTTCATCTACGATCAAATCTCCACCAACCTGTTACAAACAGGCGTCATTGGTAAAGAGATTTACGAACAAATTGCTCGCCTGAAAGGCGGCAATGATGACGAGATTCTAAAAGGACGACTCCTTTCCCTGGTTCTGCTCATCAGCAAACTGCCTACCGATGTTCCCCACGGCATTGCCGCCACAGAAGCGTTTCTGGCCGACTTGTTGCTGGATCACCTCAGCGAAGGCAAGCATGAACTTCGAGCCAAGATTCCATCACTGCTGGAACAACTGGTGGAAAAAGGCGATCTGCTGCCTATGAACACCAGCGCCGGTGTCGAGTATCGCTTGCAGACCGTAGAAAGCCAGAAATGGCACGACACTTTCCGCCAGCAGCAAACCGACCTGCGCGGCAACCCACACCAGCTGGAAACCTTCCGCAGCAAGGAAATCCAAAACCATATTCGTAAGCAGTTGGCACAAGCCCGTATCACTCAGGGCGTTACCGCGGAAAGCCGCACCATTGCGCTTTGTATTGATAATGACTTGCCATCCGACGCTGATAAAAAAGCTCTACGCCCATTTATTAGAGTGTGGGGACAGCGAGTTTAATAATGCAGTAAGAAGTGCTGGTCAAGATGACGCCACACTCTTTATCCATGTTCCTGTGCTGCGTCGTAACGACTTATACGGTGCCATTGTTGACTACATAGCCGCCGAAAGAACACTGGAAATCAGTGGAGTGCCGAGCACCGATGCAGGCAAAGATGCCAAAGCAGCCATGGAGCACCGACAAAGCGATGCAAATCGTACTAAAAAGTTAATCCTGAAAGAAATCTTTGAATCTATTCAGGTGCAGTTGGCAGGTGGTGCTGAAGTATTAGGCGATACCCTAACGGAACAACTGGAAAATGGTGGCAAGAAAGCCTGCGAACGCCTTTACAGCGAATTCAAAACAGCGGATATAGAAGGCTGGGGCAAGGTGTACGACCGAGCCAGTCGCTCTGCCGATGCCAATGCCCTGGCAGCCATTGGGCATAACGGTGAAGCCGACAAACACCCTATTTGCACCACCATCAAACGCTTTATTGGTGTGATGAAAACCGGTGCAGAAATCCGCGAGAACTTTTTCTCTGCCCCTTATGGCTGGCCAAAAGATACGGTTGATGGTGCGCTGTACGCCATGCTGGCGGCTGGAGTGCTTAAAGCGGTTGATAATCAAGAGCAGCCGGTTGATCCAAAAAACCTGGAGCGTCCGAAAGTCGGTCAAACCAAATTCCGTCCGGAAGATGTCAGCCTTTCCAGGGCGCACCTTATTAGGGTTCGCAGTCTGATTAATGCCATTGGCGTGAGTTGTACCGCCGGAGAAGAGCAATCCAAACTAGGGCAAGCTATTTCTACCGCTAAGCAAATCGCCCGCAGTGCTGGTGGTGATGCGCCTTTGCCATTGCCACCACAAACCACGATGCTCAATGAGCTGGAAGTCCTTTCGGGCAACGCCCAGTTGATGGCGGCTTATGAACGACAAACAGCCATTATGGATGAGCTGGAGCGTTGGAAGGCTCTGGCAGAAAAAGTCACCGTCCGTCAGCAGCAATGGGGTGAACTCAAAGATGCAGTGCGCTACTGCAAAGGGTTAGCGAGCTACCAAGAGCTACAAACCGAAATACAAGCCATTGAAAAAAATCGTAGCCTGCTAAAAGAGCCTAACCCTGTGTTGCCGCTCTTGAAAGAAGCCATCGAAGCACTGCGAGTCGCCATCATGGCGAAATACGATGATTTTCAGAATGAGCATCAGAGTTGCCTGCAAGACCTTCAGGAAGATGCCACCTGGAACAAACTAACGGAACAGCGCCAAAAAGCACTGCTTGCCAAGCACCATCTGGACAAGCTGGAAATGGCACCACTCGACAGCAACCACAGAGTGATTGACTGCATAGACAATACCTCGCTGGAACAGTGGAACGACAAAACGTCTGCCCTCGTCGGACGCTTTGACCGAGTGCGTCGTGATGCCATTGCCGAGTTAGAACCCAAGGTGCAGCCGGTGAGCTTGCCCAAGCCTATTATCCGGTCAGAAGCAGACCTGGAAAGCTGGATGCAAGAGGTACGAACCACCATCAGCACCTCTCTGGAACAAGGGCCTGTCTCCCTGAGATAACCTCCCGCCTTGAGATAACACCTGGCTTGTTCGTCTACCAAGACCAACAAGCCAGATGATTGAAAGAATGACTTTGAGTGAACTATGCGACAACCCCTCGACAAAACCCTGAGAAACCAGCTTGAAAAAGCCGTTATTCGTGCCCGTGATCTGGTGGAATTAGCGGCAAACGAATCCTTAACCCGTTTGGGTGTGGGTGCGTCATCAGCACCTTCCTATTTGAAAGACGACGAGCGTAAGCTGCGTAACCTTCTGCGGGCTCACGCTCGTCAATTGGGTGATGAATTAGCTTCCAACGGCGAGCAAAAAACCAAGCATCTGGTGGCTGAAGTAGGCTACGAGCATTGGCACCGTATGCTGTTTGCCCGTTTCCTGGAGCAAAACAACCTGCTGATGTACGACGCTTACACATCGGTGGATCTGGAAGAATGTCAGGAACTGGCTGCCGACGAAGGCTGTAAAGACGGTTGGCAGTTAGCCGGTAAACTGGCGCAAAAAATGTTGCCACAGATTTTCCGTGCCGACTCTCCGGTATTTAAAATCGACCTCGCCCTGGATCGAGTGCGGGAATTAGAAGCGTTGATTCTGGATCTGCCGGTGGAGGTGTTCCAAGCCCAGGACAGTTTGGGCTGGTGTTATCAGTTCTGGCAGACCAAGCGCAAAAAAGAAGTGAATGATTCCGGTGTGGCCATTGGCGCAGACGATTTAAGCCCGGTCACTCAGCTGTTTACCGAACCGTATATGGTCAGCTTTCTGCTGGATAATAGCCTGGGTGCCTGGTGGGCAAAACGTCGTTTGCAAGATGCCGACTTGCGTACCGCCAGTGATGAGCAAACCCTGCGTAACACCGCCGCCCTGCCAGGAATGCCACTGGATTACCTGCGCTTTGTCAAAGCAACCGACGACCAAGGTGAACATTGGCAGCCAGCCAGCGGTTGGTTTGATGCCTGGCCGCAAACCATTAACGAACTGAAAACCCTCGACCCTTGCTGTGGTTCCGGTCACTTCCTGGTAGCGCTGTTCCTGATGCTGGTGCCGATGCGTATGCAGTTGGAAGAACTGGATGCCAAAACCGCTATCGACAAAGTCATTACCGACAACCTTCATGGTTTAGAGCTGGATAGCCGTTGTGTCGAAATTGCTGCGTTTGCCCTGGCGCTGGAAGCCTGGCGTTTCCCGAATGCCGGAGGTTATCGCACTCTGCCGCCCCTGAATATTGCCTGTTCCGGTCTGGATGTAAACGCGGCCAATAAAGAATGGAGCGCACTCGCCAAGCAGAATCCTGAAATAGCCGATGCCCTGGAATGGCTGACCGGCACCTTTAAAGATGCGCCGGTACTGGGTAGTTTGATTGATGTGAAAAATGCGGATTATCCTGGGAAAGAAGAAGGTAAAACTGCGCCTTGGCAGTTGTTGCTGGATGCTCAAGCGGTTGGTGATGAGTTGACTCAGCAAGTGCAAGTGACTGCCCAGGGTTTGGCTATGACGGCACAGTTGCTGGCTGGGGATTACTCGTTGGTTGCTACCAATGTGCCTTATTTGGCTCGGGGCAAGCAGTGTGATGTACTCAAAGATTTCAGCCATGATTATTATCCAGAAGCAAAAGCAGACTTAGCAACTGTTTTTTTGGATCGCTGCTTGGAATTCAGCCCAGAAGGAGGTTCCTCTACAATAGTTCTTCCCCAAAATTGGTTGTTCTTAACTAGCTATAAAAAATTCCGAGAAAAGCTGCTCACTAATGATACTTGGAATTTGGTTGCTCGCTTGGGTGCAAGAGCTTTTGAAACAATCAGCGGTGAGGTCGTACAAACTATATTAATTACCCTTACCAAAGGCGCTTCAACGGAAGGAGGGGTATTGAGAGGACTGGATGTTTCTGCCTTAAAGACTACTGCAGAAAAAGCAGAGAAGCTGCTAAGTGCAACAGTAAAAGGAGTTGGGCAAGCCAAGCAACTAGGAAATCCTGATGCACGGATTTCGCTTGATGAAGAAGCTAATTTCTCATTATTAAGTGAATATGGAGACGGACTTGTAGGTTTGCAAACGAGTGATGACCCAATGTTCGTGGCTGCGTACTGGGAGGTTAAAAATCGTGATCCTGATATTTGGGAATACATGCAATCTACTCCAGATATATTTAATAACTATGCTGGACAGTCATGGATGGTTCGTTGGGAGCAGGGAGAAGGATTACTTTTGTCTTTACCAACCGCCTATCCAACAAAGGGATTAAAAGCAGTCGGTAAGTCAGGAATAGCTATTCATCGTATGGGTAAGCTTTTTGCATACCATTATGGTAAAGAAAGATTTCATCAAAATGTGGCAACTATTATGCCCAAGAATGAAAATAACCTACCTGCGATTTGGTGTTTCTGTTCTTCCTCAGAATACAATGATGCTGTTCGTCGAATAGATCAAAAACTCAATGTGACCAATGCCACCTTGGTAAAAGTTCCTTTTGATATAGATCACTGGTCTAAAGTCGCTGAAGAGAAGTACCCGAAAGGTCTCCCAAAGCCCTACACCAACGACCCAACCCAATGGATCTTCCACGGCCACCCTTGCGGCTCCGTAGTCTGGGATGAAGAGAAGAAATGGACAAACACCAGCAACAAACGCACCGATGACACCGTCCTGCAAGTTGCCGTAGCCCGCCTGCTCGGCTACCGCTGGCCTGCCGAGCTGGATAAGGAGATGGAGCTTGCCGAGGAAATGCATGAGTGGGTGAGTGAGTGTGATGAGCTGCTCGACCTGGTGGACGACGATGGTATTGTTGCCCTGCCTGCACTTCGTGGTGAAAAAACAGCGGCGACCCGTTTGGAAGCCATGCTTCAAGCTGCCTATGACAAAGAGTGGTCTGCCAAGGTGCAGCACGAGCTGCTGCAAAGCGTCGGCAGCAAAAACCTGGACACCTGGTTGCGGGATAAGTTCTTTGATCAGCACAGCAAAATGTTCGGGCATCGTCCGTTTATCTGGCAGATTTGGGATGGCTTGAAAGACGGTTTCTCGGTGCTGGTGAATTACCACAAACTCGATTACAAGGGTCTGGAACGTTTGATCTACACCTACCTGGGCGAGTGGATTCGTACCCAGGAACACGGAGTAAAAGAAAATATTGATGGCGCAGACATTCGCCTGACCGCCGCCAAAAGCCTGAAAATCTCTCTGGAAGCCATTCTTAAAGGCGAAGCCGTCACGGGTGAAAGCGGGCTGGATATTTTTGTGCGCTGGAAACCTCTGCACGAACAACCGATGGGCTGGAACCCGGACTTGAACGACGGTGTGCGTCTGAATATTCGCCCCTTTATGCAAGCCCCGGATGTGGGTAAGAAAAAAGGCACCGGCGTGTTACGTGGCAAGCCCAATATCAAATGGTCGAAAGACCGTGGCACCGATGTTGATTCAGCCCCTTGGTACGACTTGGGTCTGGAATACGGTGAAAAACAAGGGGCTCGTATCAACGACCACCATATTAGCCTGGCCGATAAACAAGCTGCGAGAAACAAGCATGCAAGTCATTGATTATTTGGTGAAGCAGCTGCACAGCAGCGCTTCTTATAACCCTGCCGTTCAGGTGCCACCCGCCGCCGTTTTGTGGACGGACGAAGCTTGCCAGTGGCAAAGCGCCATGCCGCTGATTAAACAGTATTTGCCTGAACTGTTGGAACTGGGGGAGTATAAACCCGAAGAACGCACTGGCCCGGCTATTTGGCTCAAGTGTGTGATTGCGGGCAAATTGGAAGAGGCAGATTTCCCTAAAGGTAAAACCCCGATTATTTATTTGCCGGGCGTGAGTCGCAAAGCACTGAGGGCGGTTGAAAGTTGCTCCGATGAACTGCGCCCGTTAGCCGAGCTGCAATACCGGGGTAGTTGGTGGGCTTATAACACCACGGGGCGTGACTGGAACCTGCCGTCTTTTTTAACCAATTCAAACGTCGGCTTGGAGCTAGACGTTGCCAAGGATAAGAAAACCCAGGAAGTAATTCCCCACGTTCTGCACGATTTGTTGGAATCCCAGGTTGAGTCTTTAAAAGGCAGAAGGCTGGAAGTTAAAGACTTTCAGGAGTTGGTGTTCAACGATCCGATTAAGGATTTGTTAGGCTGGTTGAACCAACCCGACAGCAAGCGTGAACAATGGGACGACAGCAAATGGCTACTGTTTTGCCAAACCTGCGCCAGCGAGTTTGGCTATGAACCCAGTGAACACACCGCACCGGAGATTATTCAGGCAATCGCCTCAGCCCAAGGCAAATGGGAAGAGGTGTGGCAACGGTTTGAAGATACCGCCCACAATCTTCCATCCTTGGTAAAAGCCATGCATTCTGCCAAACCGGATTTAGCCGATGATTACAGCCACTTCCCAGGGGAAAACGCTCAGGAAGAGCAAGCACTGGAAGCGGCGCTTATCGGTTTGAAAGAATTACCGACCACCGAAGTTCGGGCTAAGATTCTGGCGCTTTATGAACAGCACAAAGAGCGTGAAAGCTGGCTTTGGTATCGTTTGGGTGATTCTCGCTGGTTGCAGATGCTCGCCCAACTGGCCGAAGTAGCGCGTTTAACAGAACAACCTTTCAGCCATCAAAGCCCAAGCGATATGGCAACCCTGTACCATGAAAAGTACTGGCAAGCCGATGCCGCCGCCATTGAGGCAATGGCTTTAGCCAGAGAGCCTGGGCAACAAGAGCTGGTGGCGGATGTGTTAGCCATTATTTATTCCCCCTGGCTCGCCGAAATCACCCAGAACTTCCAGCACCTGGTTCGTGACCAAGGCTACCCAGGGGATTCTGAAATTAAGGAAGCCGCAGCCTCTCACGACAAAGGGATGATTCTGTTCTTTGTGGACGGCTTGCGTTTTGATTGTGGTATGAAGCTGCAACAAAAGCTGGACAGTCGTGATATTGCTGCGTCCCTTAAAACTCAGTGGAGCGCCTTGCCTTCATTGACCGATACCGCTAAAGCCGCCGTAACGCCAGTGGCGGGTTCATTAACAGGCGACCAAGAGACTCAGGATTTTAAACCAGTGGTAGCGGGTTCTGGCAGTCAGTTCAGCAGTCACCATTTCAAAAAGCTGCTGGAACAACAGGGATGGCAGTATTTGAAAGGGTTGGATACCGGTGAGCCTGATGGTCGAGCCTGGTTGCAAACCGGCGACCTGGATAATCTGGGTCACCACCAGCAGCGTAAATTGCCTTTGGGCATTGATGCGGTGTTAGACGAAATCGCTGACAAGATCAGTCATCTGCTGGATGCAGGCTGGAAGCATATTCGCATTGTCACCGACCACGGCTGGCTATGGCTGCCGGACAAGCTGCCAAAGGCGGAGCTGGATAAGCCGCTGGTTCGCAAGTATCTGTCCCGCTGCGCGATCCTACACGACAATGCTAAAACCGGTTTGCCCCAGGTGCGCTGGCATTGGAACGCCAATGTGACCATCGCTATGGCACCTGGCGTCAGCGCCTTTACGGCAGGTGACTTCTATAACCACGGAGGCTTGAGCCTTCAGGAATGTTTGACCCCTGTGCTTGATATTAAGAAGTGAGTGAATGGAGTCCGGGCTGAGTCCGGACTCTTTGGTTTGAAGGGCAAAGTTCGGGGTTAGAAAACGCTGTTGTTTTTAACCCTGGACGTTTGCAGACTTTGGCTTGCCGCGTCTGAACGCTCCTGGGAATAGTCGCCACGCTGGTAAAGAAGAATCAGAGTGTCATCCACTTCCCTGTTATAGATTTCACACATTTCCGCCATATCATCCATATCCATGGCGCGCTTATAGGCATTCATTTTTCTGGACAGGTTATAGATGCTGAAAATCGAAGCCATCACCTTTTTATCTTCGGTTTTTTCACCACCGCCAGGATTCACAATAAGGTTAAATTCAATCTCTTCCCCGTTATCGATTCGAGTAGTGAACTCCTGAGCCCGAGCCTTTGCACAGCTGGGTGTGTAATCGTCATAGGTGACACCGTTAACCCATTGTGCTTTGATCCAGTTTTGATGCTCACCCCGCATTGCCCGCCCACTTTTACGCACAGGCACACCGTCTGTCAGCATCTCTTGACGGATCAGTTTGATCGCTTCTAACAGTTCTGGATCAGTGGTGAAAGGGGAATAATCAAACTCAGGCTCTGACAACTTTCCTGGCACTACGATATAACCCTGGGTGAGATAGGTTGCCGAGTCATCAAGCTTTTTGCTGACTTTGGTTTCGGGTTCCGGGGCGATGCTGGTGCCTCGGTCGAAACCTCTTACTTCGTACTTCTCACAAATCTGTTCAAATAATTGATGTAACCCTGTGAAGTCGGAGGAGTCATCCCTGGCTTCCAAATGATCAAGCAAATCGGAATAGGCTCTGACTGCATCCAAATTCGTATAATGTTTTGCCTGGATGTTGTGGTGATAACCACAGGCACGCCCCACATTGGCTTGTACAACAGCGGCTATATTGGCAATGGTGCTGTCCCAGGTGTTGATCAGTGTTTCTTTCATCTCTTGACCAAAGTTTACCCCCGCGCGAAAGCCTGCCACTGTGATAGCAATCAGTTTGTCATCAAACATGTCAGCGGTTTCATAGTCACGCTTGAAATCGTCAATAGACGAAAGCTCGTGATCTTCAATGCCCACCAGCTTTTGACCGATAATGTGGATCTGCTCTGGTGCTATTCCCTGATCTAACAACACTTGTTGTGCGGTTCTGGCTTGGCTACTGGGTACGCGAATCAGCGACCAACCAGACCCATCGTACTCTTTAAACTGCTTGATAAAACGGTTTCTGAGCAATGAATCATCACAAAAGTCACGCTGGTCTTCATCAAGCTTGACCAGTTGATTGTTGCGGTGCATCTGCCGAATGCCGTGATACTCACCACCTGTTTTATGGAATACCAGTCGAGTCTGGAAATTGTGGCGCAAAATCGAATCAGCCCCGGCGGCATACAAAGCACTGAAAGGTGTGGCTGAGATAAAAGCCATGCGACAAGTGGTATTTTCTTTTTCCAGATACTCAAAAATCTGGTTGTAGCGAACCGCATCGGATGATGACCCATAATGGCATTCGTCAATAATGATGAGCTTGGGGGCTTGGTATTTAAACTGACTCTTTAGGGCAAGGCGAAAATTGGTGAAGTTGCTCACCACAACGTTTGGACAGGCCGCTAAATCCGATTTGGCTTGTTCCTGTAAAGCGATATCAGCCATGGTGACAAGATACAGAGTATCCTTTAAGGCTTTACGATCACAAAGTTCCTGGTCATTTAGTCCCAGTCGCTGTTCGCAAGCCAGTGCCAAAGCGATACCTGATTTACCGGATTGCATTTCAGCCGCAAGAACCACTGCACGTGATCCGGCGTTTAATGCGTTATGGGCTTTCTGGGCTGCATCTCGCTGATGCTGATAGGTATGTGCACTCAGGATCTGGTGTAGCCGAGTGCGATGTCTTTCTGATTGATTATTCATAGGGAGAGAGCGGGGCCTTCCCGGCCCCTTGTAAGGATAGAATTAAGCGGTTTCACCATCATCAGAGAACTGGGTTTCGTTGCTGATGTTAGTGATTTGAGGGGGGAGCGTATTATGGTTCTTCTTCTCAAGTGACCGCTCTGCATCATAGTCGCCACGCTTGTAAAGCACGATTAACGTATCGTCGTGATCAACATCGAATTGATCACACATCTCATGAACTTCGGCTTCGGTCATGATTTTTTTAGCTACGTTACGACGAGACATGTTGTAGACACTGAATATGGTAGCGGTTACCAACTTGTCTTCGGATTGTTCGCCGGAACCAGGCATGACGATTTCGTTATATTCGATACTTTCGCCATCATCCAGAGCTTTGGTGAATCTTAAAGTACGTTCTTTCATCGTACCTGATTTGAGCGCTTTCTCTTTATTATGATAGGTATCACCATTGACCCACTGCGCCTTTATCCAGTTACGTTTGGCCCCTCGCATAGACCGATGACCTTTGACGTTTGGCCCGGAATCCTTCACGTACTCGGTGCGGATAAGCTCAATAGCTTTGAGTAGTGTAGAGTCTTGCGTGTGTGCCTGGAAGTCATAATCTGGGTCAATCAATTTGCCGGGGACTGCAATGTAGCTATCAGTCCAATACGTTTCGACATCTCCAATTGGTCGGCGACGCCTGTGATTAATGGTGACACCAACATCTAGCCCTTCCACATGGTATTCATCACAAATCTCATGGAAAAACTCTCTCAAGCCTTCAAAATCAGAAGCTGCATGATCACAGGTGTTTTGTTCCAAATAATCAAGTGTTGCCCCATACGCCAACGCTGCATCCATATTGGTAAAGTGCATTGCGTCGAGATTACTGTGATAACCGCATGCCCGCCCGATATTGGCTTGAACCACAGCAGCAATGCTTGCTACGGTGCTGTCCCAGGTGCTGATAAGATGATCTTTCATCAATGGGCCAAAGTTAATACCTGCACGGCAACCCGCAACTGTGATGGCAATTAATTTTTCATCAAAATCAATGGTTTCATCAAATTCTTTTTTGAAACGTTCGATGGTTGTCAGCTGATCTTCAGGAACGCCAGTAAGGCTTTTACCAAGGATAAAGATATTGTTTTCCGGTATGCCCTGGCTCAGAAAGTAGTCTTTGGCGTTCATTGCTGTCCCAGCAGGAACACGAACCAATGACCAGCCAGCTCCTTCATGCTCCTGATATTGCTTGATGAACTGTTCACGCTCCTCAGATGGGTAAAGGAAGTTGCGTGCTTCGCTACATAGTCCTACAACTCGATTGCCCTTCAGCATTTCTCGAACACCGTAGTATTCGTCACTGGTGCGGTGGAATACCAGCTTGGTGTCGAAGTTGCGACGTAGAATCGAATTTTTGCGTGCCTCCTCAGCAATTTTCTCTGCTTCTTCTACCGCTGAATCATCTGACTCTTGTTTTGCTACTTCTTTGGCTTCAATAGCCTGCTGGTATTGGGTTTCTGCTGCATAGAGTGCCCCAAAGGGTGTAGCAGATATGAATACTACTTTGCAGTCATCATTTTCATTTTCAAGGTAGTCAAATACATCGCTGTAACGAATCGCTGTGATGTTGGAACCATAATGACACTCATCGATGATGATAAGTTTGGGAGGGTTGCCCTTGAATAGCTCTAAATCTTTCTGAAAACGGACAAAGTTGCTTACCACAACATTTTTTGCATATTTCAAGTCATCTTGAGCCTGCTCAAGTAGAGCAGTATCAGGCATGGTTACGAGATACAAAGTATCCTTTAGTTTGGTTTTCTCACAGATGTCTTCGTCACTTAAGCTCAAGCGTTGTAAACAGCAGAGAGCCAAGGCTACCCCTGATTTTCCAGCCTGCATTTCTGCGGCAGTGATAGCTGCTCTTGAGCCATTGCTAAGCGCCTCAAATGTTTTGCGGGCTGCCTCACGCTGGTGCTCGTGCAGGCTTTCGCCATTAAGTACATCCTCTGCTCTTTGTCTATGACGGGTACTTTTGTCCATGTATCTACCAATAAAGCCATCAAATTAGACGACAGATAATGACATAAATGCTTTTATTGGTATATGACGGCAACTGATCGACAGAACTTCCACTATTTCATAGTCCGTAGCAGAGAAGAGGAAAAGTAGTTTAGAATCATACCCATTTTTAGGCTTCCATAATTCATTCAGCATGATAGCGTCTTTTGATGACTGGATTTTTATGAATCAGGAATGATTACCCATGCAACCAGCTACCATAAAGCTTTTCCTCATTAATGGCAGTCCAACCGGACTACGCACCGCTGAAATTTCCAACTGGACCGGCAAAGCCATTGCTGGCCCTCGCAGTGATTTGGATGATTATCTTAAACGCCCTGAGCTGGCGACACCGGGTGTTTACTTTCTTTCAGGTGTTGATGCCGACTCCGGAGAGCCGATTCTCTATATCGGAGAAGCAGAAAATGTTGCCAAACGCCTGAAGCAACATGCAAAAACGGAACAAAAGGATTACTGGGTTCATACCTCCGCTTTCGTCAGTAAAGACGACAATCTGACCAAAGCCCATATAAAGTACATTGAAGGCAAACTGATTCAGCAAGCTCACGCCAGCAAGCGTGTCATCGTCATGAACAGTGCTTCCAGTGGTTCCTCTCTGCCAGAAGCAGACAGAGCCGAGATGGATGTATTTATCGAACGAATGATCCAGTTGCTGCCTGTACTGGGGATTCACCATTTTTCAAAACCTGCGATTACAAACCCATCAGTCAAAAAGACCGTTCAACCTGACAGCCCGGATACCGAAAGAACCATTTTATATTGCAAGGTAAAAGGCTTGATCGCTTCTGGCACACGCTCTGAAGATGGCTTTACGGTGTTTAAAGACTCTCAAGCCGTTGAGGACATCGTGAAATCTTGCCCTGCCGGAACGGTTAAACTGAGAAAGGCTCTGGTTGAAAAAGGAATAATCTCCCTCCAGGACGGTTCTTATATCTTTACAGAAGATTATGAATTCAGCAGCCCATCTGCCGCCGGGGCGTTTATTTCAGGTAGGAGTACTAACGGTCTGACAGCATGGGTTACTGAGGATAATCGCCCTTTGAAAGACCTGAAGAGTTAATTTATCTTTTCTAAACCTCCGCCTCATACTGCGCCAACTCCGGCGCAGCCCCCTTCACTTCACCGTCCTGCACAAACGCCTTCTGCCCTGCCCCTACAGTTTCCCCTCTCACCACCACGACAGTTCCATCTCGAAGGGTAGCAGTGCTTGTCCCGTTACCGTTATTAGCTGTGACCGTGACGACAGTTCTGCCTCCCTCCGGAATCAGGGATTTAAACTGTTGCCAGATGTTGGTTGTAGCCATGCGCTTCCCTTTCTACAAACCACAAAAAAAGGCAACACCCGGAGGTATTGCCTTTCTGATTCTCAACCCGAAGGTTGAGAGTAGACCTGTAAAATTACAGTACTACGATATCTTCTGCCTGAGGACCTTTCTGGCCCTGAGTCACTCTGAATTCAACACGCTGGCCCTCAGCCAGAGATCTGAAACCGTCGCTCTTAATTTGACGGAAGTGAGCAAACACGTCTGGTCCGCCATTTTCCTGAGCGATGAAGCCAAAACCTTTCTCGTCGTTGAACCACTTAACAGTACCGGTAGTAATAGACATAATCGTTTCCTAATTTGTATCTTAAAATTGCCTTGCCCTGTTTTATAAACAGGGAGTGCGGTAACGCTAGAAGTTTTGCTATTTTTTATGGAAAACGGGATGAGCTACTACACTCGGAACGTTTAAATCTATACATAAAGAATGAAACACACTTTTAACTTGCCGCTATCTTACAGCACCAACTTATTGCGGGTATGAGTATTTCATATCTATTTTCGGTCCTCAACCGTTGTACGCAATGTATGCCCGCTTAATAATGCCTCTCTAACTCAACGGTTTGGTTCACCCTCGCTTTGCCTGTTCTGATACTGGTAGCCAGGCACAGTCCCCGCCAGTCGCTTGCAGCATCCTGAATTTCTACCAACTGACCAGGTTCTATTAAGCCTGGTGAAGTACCCACACTGGTCAGTGGAATCTCCAAGATAGTGATGCTCTGATCACCTCCCCTGGCCAGCTCATTGCGGCCTCGCTCAGTGTTCACCTGGGTTTCCGTCAGCCAATCTTCCAGGATGTCCGGTGCGGGTTCATTACCTGCAGTGCCTTGCCGCTTCACGTTGACGGTGACTCCGGCATGGGTACCTGAAACATAAACAGCATTGTACTGTGGCTCTGGTCGCCAGCTGGCGCTAAGGCTGATAACCAGGCTTGCCGGGATGATCTTGTCCATGGTGGCCTCGCTCCACTTCCAGGGGCTGACTGGGTAGCGGGGCTGAATGTTGAGAGTGTCGCTGTCTCTGGCAGGGATAATTACGGCTCCTGCAGTGCCGGTCAGCTTGGCGATGACCTTCATCGGGGTTTCGTTCTGGTAGCTGAATGAGCCACCGGGAATGATCCAGTCTGGTGTACTGTAATCATTCAGGCTTGGGTACTCTGCCGTGAAGCCGGTATTGGCGAGTTCTTCGCTGATGGCCTGCTTTGCATTGATGTTGCTGGTGCTGCTTTTGCTTCTTTGTGGCGCATAAGGGGCTGCCAATAGCTGAGTGCGGCTGGTGCCATAAAGGGTGTATCGTTCCTGCCCGAATTGTCGACGGCTGGTATAGCGCTCTACCATGAAGACCCACTTCCAGCCGTTGATATCGACCTCAATCTGCTTAGCACCTTCCTGGTCAGGCTCTACCATCGCAAGACTGGAGGCTCCCCAAAGCTCACCACTCAGCTCCCAGCTGAAGCTGTCGATGTCGAGGTTAATCTCCAGCTCTTTCAGCTCTATGGGCGTCCTGTCGGGCAGGGTGACAATGCTGACGGTATTCATAAGCAGGTAGCTCTCCCTGATATCTGGCTGTTCAGGTTCCGGTTTGGTGGGTTCTTCAGGCTGGTTTTCTCCGCCATATTTGCTGGTGTAGCGGTTGTCTTGCTGCCTGCGGCCTTCTCCCCAGGGGATAATGACTGGCTCATCCTGGGTTCGGTTACTGCTATACGTCTGGTGTCTGGTTGAGTCCTTCGGCTGTATAGCCCGGTTCGCTCTCCGGCTTCCCAGTTTGAAATAAACGTCAGGGGATACTGCCGGAGTGTAACGCTGCCCTTGAAAGGCAAAACCCAGAAGGTTTGCTGATGGAATGGTATAGCCACTGACGGTTTGTTCAATAACCGGGCTGTACTCATCGACCCAGTCAAACCGTTCAGTCTGGTGTCTGTCCGTGGCGATAGCGTCGTTCCATGGATGGGTTGTCTGCTCATCCTTTGGTATTGCGGAACCGTCCCACAGGCTTGCCTGTTGTGCCTCCTGTGCCGGAAGTTGATGCCAGTGCTGGATGGTATGGTTTGATTTGCTACTGCTATCAGCATGGCGACTTTGTACCCGTATCTGCACATCAGGCACCTTGCCCCAGAACAGTCCGGTTCCTCTGGCTTCCAGAGGTAATGCCTGGTGACTAATTTGTTCACTGTGAGCATTAATCGTCAGACTACTGCCATAAAGGGCATGATGTACCTGTTGCCGGGATTGCCCGGTTTGCCACTGGCTCTGGTAAGTACTGGTGACGGAGGGAGGTGTTTGAAAAGAAACCGCCTGTTCCGGATAAAAGCTGAAGTCTGTCGATGGCTGGTAAGGCTCTGCCTTGAACTGGAAATCATGACCGTTGCCCGGTAAGTAAGCCACTTAGCTCTCCGGTACAAGCTCTGGTATAACGGGCGCATGAGCCAGGGGACGATTGAAAGGCTTCACCTTAAATTGTGCCGTTCCTATTCCCTGCTGTTCATCGGATTCTGTCCACCACTGTGGTTCGTCGCTGTCACTCGTTCCGGATACCGTACATTCATAAACGTACCCGGTAAAAGTCGTCGGTCTGATAATATCGCCTGTCTGATAAAGCGTATCGGGTTGCCATGCGCTTCCCCAGTCATCCAGTGCCACGACCAGAACCTCTTTGTCATAGGACTCCCAGATCAGCTGGTAGTTGCCTGCACTGTCACTTCGGGTTCTGGCCAGCAGCTTGCCGGTATCCCAGGTACAGGCGATAACGTCTTTTTCTACAGGTTGGTCAGCTTCACGAATAGTTCCGGACACCTGATATTGTTTAATGATGGTTGTGTTGGTGCCTGCTGTATAAAGCGCCATGACTTGCTCTGCGGTCAGCTGGTAATCAAACACCATGAGATCAGCAGCATCGCCTTCAAAGTTACTTCCTCCGGGTTCTGTGCCTCCGATCATTAACGGACAGAATTCACCGCCATCAGCGTCAGATGCGTAAGCCAGGGATTCTTTCAGCTCCCCATTAATATAAAAGTGAACGGTTTTATTGGCTGTATCCCTGACTGCCACATAGAAGTATTCGGTGTTCAGTTGAAAATCAAAACTGACGCCAGTTAAGGCAATGTTTGAACCAGTACTGTATTCATGGAACCACCGAAACTTGCCATCACGAATTCCAAAGCCCCATAAAAAATTTTCACTTCTGCCTTCCCCGCTGGTACTGCAGTGAAAAAGGTATTTTGATCCCGACATTGAGCCAGTGGGTTTAATCAGCCCTGCTACCGTAATGTCACCGACAATCTGAAGTGCCGAGTGAACATCCGTTGTTGCCAGAGAAGTATTGCCATTGAAGTGAACACCAGAGGTGCCGGGAAATAACGAGAGCGACTCCTGTAACTGCACATCGGTCATACTGGCATCATAAAAACGTGCGCTGTCTTTTAAAGTACTGCCTTCGGTTTCATTCAATCGATACCATGCCAGGGGTTTGAGGCTGTTAACCAAATCGGTGAAGTCACTCATTAATCAGCATCTCCCCGAATCTGCAATGTGAACTTATCGTCTGTCTCCGTCCCTTGCCCGGATAGCACTGTCCGGCATATCCAGACCGGAGCCAGACAGCCATCGGTGTTAAAGCGCACAGCATTCCCTGCTGCCCATCCTGTTCCCCAGCCTTCAGCGAGAATGGTGAAATACGGTGTACTGGTTTCCGGGTTAATCGGGGCTGTGCTGGAGCCCACGTCGCCGGTTGCAATAATACCGAGCTTTTCTTCCACTACCTGAAAAGCGGTTCCTGACGTGAAGATAACCGCCCACTTGCCGAAGATGGCACCTTTGTTTGCCACCTGTATCGGGTAATTGATGGTGTTGTACTGGGCAGTGGTGCCATCTCCTTTGGGATCATCTGTCCAGTTAGGGTTGCTGTTGCTCCATACCTTCTGGGTAAAAAAGTGATGCACTCTGGCCTGTAAGTCGCCATACACCACGGCACTGCTGACGGTGGTTTCTCCCGCAGGCAAGTCCCACGGCACAGGAGCGATAATGGACAGTTCCCCGTTAATCTGGGCATCACTGACCACGCTCATGTGTTCGACCCGATCCACTACAGTAAACGGAGCAGCTAGATTATTACCCTCGGTGTCCTGAAGCTGTAACGGGTCTGCAAAGGCCAGGGTTCCCGCTTGTTTGTCCACGGTGTACTGAGCCGGATCAAGGGCGACACCACCGCTGTCCTGAACCGTGATCTCTGCTTGATGATCTCTGGCCAGCACAAGATTCTGGCCTGCTGTCGGGGTTCCTGCAGTGGTTTCATTCTTATGACTGATAACTACAATATCGCCAGGTCGAAAAATCGGAACTTTGCCATCGGACGGCAGCCGAACCGGGTCAAGCCCGATCAGGTCTGCATCCATCGGAAGGCTGGTTTCGATAATACAGTTATACCGAATACTCTGTGGGATAACGGGAATTGGGTCACTTCCATCAGTGAACGATAGTTCACACCAGCCTGTTGTCGTATCAAAACTCCCCTGAACTTCACTGGTATTTATCTCACCATTAAAGTCTGCTGTTGCGGTGATAATATCGGCGTTATCTACTCGGACGGCGGTTAGTTGCAGGCTACCTGCCCTAATCGGTGAACCGGGGGTTCGGAATGCCATGGCATTCACTGAGAATCCTGCCGACAGGGTTGCTGCTGCTTTGATGTTTGCTGCTGATAGTGTACCAGCTGGGTAGACTGCCAGGGTTGCGACTCCGCCACTGTAGTCCACTGTACCTACACTGACTCCGGCGTTGGTTTCGGTGCTGATGTTTTTATAAAGGATACCGTCCCGGTCAAAGTAAGTGTCACCATTCCATTCAAAAATGACGCTGCCGGGCAGCAGGTAATCTTCAATCAACGGTAACAGGTCGATGGTCAGTTCCGGTGTGCTCAGGGTTTCGGTATTCGGCAGGTGACTTAAACTATTGTTTTGGGCTTTGCTGGTGACGGTGTTGCCGGTGAATTGCTCAGTTTTGATTGTGGTTGCAGATTCAACTTCCATGATCCAGTTAGTCCACTTCCAATGAGTCCTGATCGAATAGTTTCTATACGAATAATTATCCAATGCCTTCAGCGTAAAGCTGCCCGTTTGATAATCAATGGTGCCGGTTCCGTTTAACCACCCCCCCTGAGCACTGTCCTTGAAAGATTTTGTCCGGTTATATGTTGACGTATAACTCTGCCATGCAGATGCTCTCCTTGAACCATTATGGACATTCTGATCCCTCTCTACTTCAAACTGAATCTCTACCGAGCCCGGTAACAGTGGCGCTCCCGCAATGATTCCGGTCATAAGCCCTGCGCCGTCTACGTCGACATCCACAACGCCACCAGCGACCTCACCTTGCTGATAACTAATTTCTATTTCAGTGCCGGAGTCTGGCAGGGCATTAAGGACAAAACCCAGCTCACCTGCCGCATAATAAACCGATCCAGAACCATCGCCGCTTAATAAGCCATTGCCCTGATCGGTCAGCGTTTTTAAAACGTCACTGGACAGATATTTAATCGTAACAGAGCCGGGCTTGATGCCGGGTTTTTCTGTGGTGTGCCTGTACCCGATATCATCGACCGGCACCGTTCCGGTTCGAACCGTGATCTCTTCATCGGCCTGAGTGATGTAGCTGTAAACAATCCGGCTGTCCGGGTCAGGCAGCCCATCAAAGGTTACTGCCAAACTGCCAGTACCATAATCCACATTACCTTTACCCGAACCTTGTAGCTGCCCGTTGCCCGGATCGCTCACGTCCTGCCATTTGCCCAGCGCTATGTAGCTGATAACCAGCGTTCCCGGTTTTGGCTTGGCTTCGGCAAAGTTGAATGTGTAATTGAAGCCACGGTTCTGAACAGTCACCTCAAGGGTGCCACTGATGGCAGCGCCGACAATGCCTGTTCCTGGTCGATAGCTGGCTGAGGCTGTGCTGGCGTAATAGCTGCTGTTTCGTATGGCGGTTATTGCGCCGCTTTCATAGTCGATAGTCAAGCTTTTAAAGTGATTACTGCCACTGACGTAACTTAGTTGACCCGTCTGGTCGTCCCTGAAATTTCCGCCATCAAGGGTCAGGCTAACCGTTCCGGGTAAAGCCCCGGTTTGCAGAAATGCCCTGCTTTCATTGCCACTGATATGGATAAATTTCAAACTAAGCTGCCGGTCAATACCCGATGTCGCCACGATGCGTTTGGCGGTATAGCCACCGTACTGATCCACTAACGGGCTTTCTATTCTTGCGCTCGGAACCAGTGGGGCATAAACACTCTTGACCTTTACACTCAAGTCACCCACGGCAATATTGTCACTCGTCGACTGAATACCATAATAACGAGAGGTATCAGCGACCTCGGTTTTATTGATCAGGCTCTTATCACCTTCTCCCGCTGGCATTACTGTTCCACCAGGATTTGGTAAACCACCGGGAAAGTTATAGAGCAGGGCATCGCCTATTTCTATATCTAACCGTCTGCGCTCGAAATCGATATAGTTACCAGCTGAAACCTGAAAAGTGAAGGTTTCAATTTTATGATCAACTTTGGTCAATCGGACGTATTGCTCTTTGTCATTATTAGGGTCATAGAATCGGTATACTTCACCAATTTCCGGGAGTTGCTGTTCTTCACGTTGAATAGCGACAAAACTTCTCTGCCCTTCTTGCTGATTGCCTAATAGGTCAAAATTAGCTTTTGTGCCGGGTATTACATAACCCTCAACTCGATTCCGGGCATTCTTTCGCTCGTCGGTCTGGTCATCGGTATTGAATAAAAGAACGCTGACGTTTTCATCCTTCGGAGGCTCGGTCAGAATCAGATGGCTGCCAAGGTACGCATCATTGTTATCGGTGCTTATGCCCACATAGGCTTTACGCAGGGCGACATCGCCAATGGTGCGGTCTATCCTGGAGATGTCCTGGAACAGGTTGTTGACATTGCCATCAATGACTTCAGTCCCGGTTGCCCGTCCACCGCCGTCTTCCTCGTCACTGAGGCGCTGGCTTTCAAACAGTTTCACATCATCATTATTAATGCTCATCCATAGCTCCTGAAAAAGCTCCTGAGATTAATCTGTCGCTTCCACGGTTAGAAAGCGGAGTGTAAGGCTGTACTGGTAACTGTCATCCGGGTAGGCATAGGGGAGTATCTGCTGCGCTTCGATGGGGGAATTATTGCTGCGGTCAAAAATAACGGAGAACTGCCGGTTATCGGCCAGGGTCAGGTTCATTATTTTATTGGGTGTAATGGCGAGTTGTAGCAGGGCTTCGACGGTTGAACGGTTTACCCAACCCGATTCCTCACTGCCTGATAATTGAATAGGTCGACCATGCTGAACACTTTGCTCCTGAACCAGGAAGGCACCGGACAGGCTGCGCTCTGTGGTTTGCTCGACAGGACTCCAACTGTATTCATTGATCCACAAAAGGTCATCGGGCAGTTCTATAGTATCCAGGGTCATTAGATGGACCTCATTCCTGCATTCTTTAACGCTTCTAACAGTTTGGCTTCATCGCTGCGGTTGATGCCGACTTTGACGTTCCCTCCCGGATACTCCAAACGGATCACTTTTTCACTGCTGCGCCACTCTCGCTTGGGAGGCGGTGGGGGAGGTAGTTTCTTAAACTCACGCTGTCGTTCTTCCAGCTTGTCCTGCTGAATTTGTCTTTGTCGCTCACCATAGATTTGACTGTTCAGGCTAAGGGCTTGATTAATATTGCTAACTGATTCCGAATTGCCGTCCTGTTGGGCTTCTTGCAACTGCTTTCGAAGATCACGGTTTCGGCTCTCGTACCGTCGCCGCTCTATGGATTCCTGTTTGCCCTGAAGCTGATCCAGTTCATCCTGCATACTTTCCAGGGTACTGCGGGTGCTGTCGCCTAACTGCTCCATACTGCTTTCAGCCTGGTCGATAGCGTCGGTCAGACGATCAAGATCCTGATGATTTAGCAGGTCAAGAGAATTGGCTGCCTCTTGTCCGGCATAGGCAAGGCCTTGAGCAGTCAGGATGCCATCTTCATAGCCGCTCAAAAGTGACTCCAGCGTCACTTTCTGCTGTAAAAACTGGGCTTTAACATAAGCGGCATTGGCTGCGGTATCTTTCAGCCAGCTCCCGATACCCGTTGGATCAAACCCTGCGGTTACACTGGCAAGCCGTCCTGCTTCTTCTTTGGCTTCTTTGAGTTGATGCTTTAACTGACCTAATTTATCAAAGGTGTCAGTGGTATCAATGTCTGTAGCACCCTGCATGGCAAGAAAGGCATCTTCAGCCTGTGCGCTCAGGGCGTATAATTCTGCAGTGGTCTGGTTAAATATTCCGGCTAATCCTGAGGCGAAGGACTGTAGTTTTTCGTCATTGTCGCCAATGCCATCATTTAGGTCGCCTATTTCACCGCCGAGCAGTTCCGCTTCTTTTCTGATCTCCTGAAGCTTTTTCTTAACCCGCTCTAATGCTTCAGTGTATTGCTCCTGCGTGAGGGTGCCACTACTGTAAGCCTCTGCTAGTGCTACCCCCAGGTCGACCAGTTCCGTCCGGGTTTCAGCTGCGTCTATTTGTTTCAGGGCATCGGCTGCGTCAGCAAAGGCTGACTCTGCGGTTTGAGCAACCTGCTCAACGGCAGGTTCGACTTTTTTATAATTATCCAGCAGTTGGTCAATGGTCTTTTTGTTGTGCTGCCGGATTTTCTGCTGGGACTGTTCATTAGTTCGGGCATAGCTGTCGTCTATATTAGCAAGAGCTTCATTAACGTCAGCAGCGTCCTGTTTGACCTTCGCAGCAAACTCATTGCTCATGGCATCCAGTGTGGCAGTGATGGCTGCAGTTTTGGCTGCCATTTCATCGGCATTGACCGCCTTGAACAGGCTGGATAGTCCATTGGTGATGCTGGCAAAGGTCGCTGATACCAAGGCACCGAAGCCGTTGACCCCAACCATAAAGCCATTAAAGAACAGTTTGACGGTATTGCCGGTTATCTCAAAAGCTGACCGAGCGTTAGTCAATGCGTTGCTGACTGAACTGAAACCGTCTTTTATCCCAGAAACAAACCCTTCAATAGTCACGCCAGAAAGCGAAGCCTTGATACTTTCCGCCATGCTGATAAAGCCGTCGCTGATGGATTTAGCCACAGCATCGAACTTGCCGTTGTCCGTCATTTCCTGAATGGTGACGGACAAGCTTTTTAACTGCCCCTTGATGTAATCCAGCCAGCCCGACTTGGCAATATTGGCTTTAAACTTTAGCCATTCATCGGACATATTCGCCATCAAGCCCGATAGCAGTCCCATATTAGCGGCTGCTGCGCCTTCGCTGGACTTGCCGATCTCTTCTATTAACTGCCTGATGGTATCCCGACCCAGCTTCCCCGCCGAGGATAGCTTTTGCAGCTCCTGAGTATTTTTGCCGGTGACCTTTTCCAGCAGACTCCAGACAGGAACGCCCCGTTCAACCAGCTGTAAAATTTCCTCCCCCTGCAGCTTCTGCTTTGCCCAGGCCTGCCCCAGTGCCAGCGTCATACCGTTAAGGCGTTCCATTCCTCCGCCTAGCTTGGAGGTCTGGTCGACAATGGCCTGCAAGGTGCCATCCATCGGATCGAGGCCGAAGTTCTTCAGGGCAGTAAAGGAGTCAGCGACCTGCTGGAGTTCTAAAGGGGTTTTACTGGTAAAGTCTTTTATCCATTCAACCGCCTGGTTGCCTTCTTCAATGCTCCCCATAATGGCGGTCAGTTGAACTTCCAATCGTTCGAACTGATCTCCGGCACTCAGAACGCCCTGCATCGCTCGCTTAATGGCATACAAGCCTGCGCCTGCGGATACCAGCGCTGTAAAGCGTCCCGCTAAACCGTTAATACCTTTGGAGGCAATACCTGCGTCTTTGGCCACCTTTTTGAATGGGGTCTTGCGAAGGGTTCTGTTGGCCTGTTTAGATTTTTCAGAGAGCTTTTGATAAGCCGCTGACGTTTGTTTCAGCTCTCTTTGAATTTTGTTCTGTTGTTCTGCAACTTTCCGGTTAGACAACCCAGCCTTTTCCAGAGAGCGCCGCAGCTCGGCTAATTTTCCCCGCTGTTGCTGATATGCCCGGTTTGCCGCAATGACTGACTTCCGGGCATTGTCCAGTGACCGCTTCATCGCCTTGGTGGGCTTGTCGATCTTTTGATATTCCCGAGCTAACTGTTCAACTTTTTGCTCAGCCGTTTTATAAGCCTGCCCCGCCTCACGTACCGCTTTTTTCTGCTTTTGAAAAGACGACAAAAGCCCGTCTTGCTGTTCAAGGGTGCTGAGTTGCTGCTTCAGCTCCCGGGTTTTACGGCGTAACCCTTCCAGCGATTTAGCGGACTGCTGAACCGGGCGAGAGAGGGTATCTCTCGCCTTTAGCACCAGTCGTAAGGCGGATTCTTTAATGGATGCCATAATTGGTTTTTAACCATTGGGGTGAGGTTTATGCTGACGCCGGAGGTAATGAATTATTTAGTTGAATATCTGTCAGTATTCACTGAGGAAAACCAGCTGCTTCTGCAAACTTTTTTGATTTTGATCTATAACAACAATGAATTCGGTGCCTGGGTTTACGATATCTATTGCCATTGTGATCTGAAACTTGCCACCGAATTTGTTATTTCTGTTATTGAGAAATACTTACAACAGCATGGCTTTACTCAGCCCCCATGATTCACATTGCCAGATCAATCTGCATAAAAGGACTTAACCCGTTGCCACTGACGGAGGTATCTGCCAGCACATCCAGCTGTAAAGTGATGTTGGCAAAATCATCAGAGATAAAGCCGAGGTTCTGTGCCGGAGAGAACTTCACCCGATGTACCCGGATATTAAATGGCAAGCCTTCCTGCGCATCGTTCAGCCCTTCCATAAACAGGGTAAATTCACGTCCGCTTTCCACTAACGCCTGCACCATATTGGCGGCCAGAGGCGTGTAACTGACCTTTACCCCTTTGTTATCAATGCCGCTATTCACCAGCACCTTGATGCCGGACTTCACCAGTTCGTAATCAACACCAGCCACCAACTCTGTGTCGGTGCTGTCTTTTACGGTGACCGGCTGGCTGACATCAGGCAGGTGATTGAAAGGAATCAGTTCACTCTCTACACCGTGACTCGGTAACAGCTCATCCGTTACTGGTATGGTCGATGCTGCGGTGACGCTACCCCGCAATGCCAGCGAGATATTGTCCGCTGTGAAGTCACTGGCGACCAGGCTGGCGGTAATGCCTGATACCCGGCTTAATACATTGCGATTACCTCCACCGCCCAGATAGTTTTTCAGCTCTTTGCGATCTTCTTCAAAACTGAAGGAGAACTCACTGACGTTGCCAATGGGCAGCAATGCCCCGGACTGGTCGTAGGGTTGGATGTGGATGCTGCCTGCGCCAAGAAAGCTGCGATCAATAGTGGACATACCTGTCTCCTGATTTTTGTTAAAAGATGGCTTCAATGGTCAGGGTCATATCTGCAAATGACAGATGACCCTGGCCGGGAGCTATATCGAACTGGGTTTCAGAGAAGGTTAGCTGCCGTACCTGCTCACAAAGTGGTTGCGGGTTATTCAGGGATTCCCGAACGGATCGCACCAGGTTCAGCAATTCATAGGTGGTGTTTTCATCCGTTGGCACCACAGCACTGAGAATAAACTGCATCTGGTATTTGGCCCGGGTGCCGTTGCGGGTTTGTTCGGTGATGGATTCCAGCTGGACTAATAAGGAAGGCAGAGTTAAATCCTGTTCCACGCCTGTAGCGGAATAGCCCAGCAACACCTGTGCAGTGGTGCTTTTCAGACGATCCACTAATGCATTAACAATTTGGTGCTCAGGGCTCAATGTTGAAGACATAGTTCAGCTCTTGTTGCAGCAAAGTGGAGAATCGTTCCAAAAGAACCGGCTCCAGCTTCTTTAAAGCTCTGCTGGCACTGTCGTAAAGTGGGGAACCCTGCTTCTTCAGTGGTAATCCCATCCACATCATGCGGCCTGACCGCCGGGAACGCTGGTACTTATGAGCCCAGTTCGCTGTGCGCTTAAACACCATGGGGTGAGTAGCGTTGGCCGGCTGCATTACAAAAGCGCCCGGCCAGATGTGCTTGCCGGTTCGAACACCGGTTTTTGTTTGTATCGGTTTGCCCAGATAGTGCGCCGGGATATCCTGAGTACCGACCCAGACCACCAGTTGGTAGCCATTGTGGTGATATAAATTCACCCGAACTCGCCCCAGCTCTTTTAATAGCTTTTGGGTGATACCTTGTTGCCTGGCCACTTCCCGCAAGGTTCTGCGTTCTGCAAAGCGCGACAATTTACGCAGGGCTCTGTGGATGGCTTTGGTGACTTTCTTCGGTGAGTCTTTGAAATCACGAATCAGACCATCAATATCACCCTGCACATCAAGGTCGAGTCTCATGGATGCTCCAGTAAGCCAGATGTCCGTCGTCTTTTAATTTCCGGTCAACCGTCCACTGCTGACTGGCTGAGGTGATTTTAATGCCACGCTTTATCGCGAGTTGACTGTCCAGACTCATCACTGTCACCTCCTGCAACACACCATCATTAAGGCCGGTAGGGATAAGCTCCCGGGAAATAATGCCGGTACTATCCAGAGAGCCAGTATCAGAAATAATCGTGACAGGCTGACCAAAGGTGGCCAGCACTTGTCGGTGCAAGTCGCTTAACTCATCTTGCATTTGATCACCGCCCTGGGTTTCAGGCAGATAGGCAGGGGGTTGGACTGGGTGTGAACGATGACGCCTTTGTCAAAGTCCATGACCTTTTGCTTGGCGTAACGGGGCAAGCCAATGGTGTTGACGGTTTCAATGAAGTCCGCCGGTGCATACCAGGTTCGAAAGATACCGGTGTCTTCAGGGATCACATAAGCTTCATCGGGCTTGATGAAAGGAATATCGCCCACCTGCCCCCGATACTCTTCCCAGTCAATATCACCGAAACGGAAGCCGGACTTGGGATCGTTGCGCAGCAGAGCGCTGTCCTGGTAGCGGTGGTACGAGTCTTTTACATAGTCATGGGCCACCAGAGCATCATAAAAGTCAGCGCCGCAGAACGCTCTTAAACCTGAATAGGGTTGAGCCCCTAAAGCATCGTCCACTTTTCGCCTGAGTTTCACGCACTGGATACGAATATCCGTTGCAGCGTCACTGAATTTATAGGTGTGGGTTTGCTGAGTGACACCAAACTCATGGAACAGGTCGTAAATAACCGAGCTGCCATCGGCGTCCAGAATCTGCCCCTTTAAAGCCCCCAGCCGTAAATGCTCCAGGGTCACTTCATGATTGGCGTTCATATCCGACAGCCGTTGGTTCACTACCGCCCGTACGCCTTCCAGAGCACTCTCAGAACCAAAGGCCCGAACGTTTCTGACTTCATCAGCGACAATGGTGGAGTCGTAAGGGATATGGGGAATCACAAAACTGCGAACCTGTCGTTTACGCCCTTTGGCCTGAGCCGCTGGTGCACCCCGTTCGGAGGTGGGCAGTAACATCAGCTCACCGTTTCTGGATTCCACGACTGCCGTTGTGGTGTTAATGCCGCTTTCGGTAAATAACCCCAACTGACCAATGCGCCCCGGCTTATAGGGCATATCGTTCAAGGTGGCGGTCAGACTGGTCAGGCTGAACGCATCGTTATTAAAAATATCCAGTAAGCTCATGCCTGCTCTCCCTGTCTGAGGATGATATCCAGTGACGCCAGCTCGCCTGCTGCTGACGCTTTTTGCTCATCGGTAATGCCTTCAGGCCAGATCAGTAAGTCCTGATGCACCTCTGCCAGCCGGGCAATAATAACGGCTTCGCCACCCGTAGCATCGGTGGTGACATGATCCCAAAGCACACCGGCGGCCATTTGCAGGCCATTATCTGCTGCCGGATCAAGGGCGGCATAAACGTCCGTGGCTGTCTCTTTTCCCAGAACGGTTCCGGGCAAAAGGGTCAGATCCGGTGCCAGCTCAATCAGCTCACGGCTGATGCTGTTGTTTCCTTCGGACACGATAAATTCTCCGGCGTGAACCGGCTCTGTCATAACGGGCATGGTTAATTTCCTTTTTATGGACTGGGTTTGGAAAGGCTTAAGCAGGTTGCTGATTGCGTTTGTGGTAAACAGCCTGAGTATCCACCAGAGGCTTGATAGTTTGTTCCTGCTGGTTCGGGGTCAGGCTGTTATCAATGCCGTGATCTTCCTGAGTCAGCAGGTCAAACAGTTCGGTTCGAACCTGTTCTTTGGATTTTCCGGACTGGATATAGTCAGCCGCCCGGTCCTGACAATGAGCAGCCGTACAGAGTGACTTGATGGCTTCACACTCAGCCAGCCTTGCCTGAATGTCTTCAATACCCAGCTGCTGACGCATAAACTGCTCGGCCATTTCCGGATAACCCGCCTGATTGCAAAGCGTCATCACCGACAGGGCATGAGTACCAACATCTTCTTCAGGCTCGTTGGCTGTTTGCTCAGGAGGGCGCATAAAGCTGGACAGGTCAAAGCTGGCTGCCATTTTCACCGGCTTATCAATAACATCAATCAATCCCTGCGCTTCAGCTTCTTCTGCTGTAAACCAGGTCTCATCGTCCATCCATTGTTTAATAATGCCCTGTTCCTGCTGGCACTGATTGCTATACGTCATAGCGATCACGTCGGTGGTTTTATCCAGCATGTCTGCCATTTTTCGCAGTTCTTCGGCATCGCCTCCGACCCAGCTAAACGGATTATGAATCATCAACAGCGCATTCTCAGCCATATGGATGGTGTCGCCCGCCATGGCAATCACACTGGCAATACTGGCCGCTAACCCTTCAATTTGCACATGGATGTGTGCCTGGTGATGACGCAGCGAGTTGTAAATGGCGATGCCATCAAACACAGAACCACCCGGGCTGTTAATGCGCACATTGATCTCGCTGGCATCGATTTCTTTCAACGAGTTCACCAGCTGTCGGGCAGACAGACCTGCCCAATCGCCAATCACATCGTAAATCAGCAATTCAGCGGGCTGCCCTGACTGGTTTTTCAGGGTGTACCAGGCCCTGTTTTTATCGAGTGGTTTCGTATTCATCAGTGGGTTTATCCTCTTCCCTGGGTTCCTGTTGTTTTTGATCAGCTCTTGCATCACTGTCGTATTGCAACTCAAGCTCATCCGCCCGGCGATTGTCGGCAGCAATTTCATCATCAATTTGTTCGCTGTCATAACCCTGCTCGGACACCACTTCCGAGCGGGATTTAAAGCCACTACGTACTGCAAGATTCTGGGACTGCACATCCTGTACTGGGTGGATATAGGCCCAGCCGTGGGGAATCCATTTCACCCGTTTATAAGCGGCTTTGTTGGTATGAAAATCCGGAGCGGAAATAGCGCCACTCAATACCGCCCTGTCTAACCAACGGTTCCATACCGGACGACACAGCTGAAACACCACCTGGTTATGTTGGATCTGCTGAATCCGTCGTCTGAACTCATTCAGAACCACCCGCAAGGCCCTGTCACTGACGCCTTTCATATCACCGGACAGGATTTCATAGGGCAGACCAATACCCGCCGATACCGCCATCAACTGCTGACGTATAAAGTCCGGATAATTGCTGGCCGCCCCCGGTGGAGTATTGAAGGTAATCTCTTCCCCAGGTGACAACTCCTGCATGGTACCCGGCTCCATCGCCACCATGGGAACGCCCTGCAAATCGTAAACAATAGGGCGGCCAGTGAGTGGATCAACCTTCTCCGTTTCCGGCGACGGTTTGGTGATAAAGCCGGTGAACAGGTTGGCGATTTCCTGTCGCAGCAAGGTGGCATCATCAAACTTGTCCAGGTGAAACATGCGCAACAACACTTGAGTCAGAAGTGGCTGTCCGCGAAGCTGCCCGGGCCGTAAAGGCTCATAAAGATGCAGCACCTGTTCGGCAGGTACCCGATGCAGATCAGCCGTGTCCAGAGTGGTGTAGTCAGTGGGATGACTCTTGTGCATCCAGTACGCCACCCGCTGGCCAATACCATTAAACTCGATACCGGCCCGAACCTTGTGACCACTTTTTAAATCGTCGTTGTAATCCCAGGGGACAAACTCAGCTTCCAGTAGTTGCAACTGCAAAGGCACACTCAACCCGTCCTTTAACTGGCGGGGTCGCAATCGAACAAAGCACTCACCAGCTTCCAGCATGGATCGAACCGCCAGGGACTGCTGACCATAAAAGTCCAGCTGGCCGTCGGCATCAGACTCATCGGTCCAGTCCAGAAACAACGCTTGCAGCTGCTTACGAAATTCGTCGTCCGTTGCTTCCGACTTGGGCTTGATACCGGTTCCGACGATATTGGAAACCAGTTTTTCCAAACCGGAAGCTGCCCAGGGGTCATTGCGAATGGCTGCCCGTGAGCGGTTAATCAGGGTGCCGAGATTGCCCGTTAAGGTGTTATTGGGGCCTGATGACGAAGCTGCCCAGCTTTGACTCCGTCGCCCGTGACCTGCGGAGATGTAAGCCAGATTTTTCAACCCTGGCAGTAACCAGCCTGCAAGTCTTTCTTTGAGTCCCATTTAGTGGTTCCTGTCGGCTGTGCTATTGTGTATGTACAAATGTAAATATCGAGCCAAGCATGCATTTTGAATGGGATGAAGCTAAAAACCGGGCCAATATCCGTAAACATGGAATCGATTTTCAGGATGCTGTCGATATTTTCAATCATCCTCTGCTCTGCAAAGTGGATGATCGCGCAGATTACGGGGAAGAACGCTGGGTGGCTATTGGCCGTATCCAATACCTGACCGGCGTTGTGGTATACACAGAAAAAGTGGGCGACATCATACGAATTATCTCCGCCCGAAAAGCCACCAAACGGGAGATTCAACGTTATGAAGAAAACATCAGCTACTGACTGGAAACGTCTGGAAACCATGTCTGATGATGAGATCGACACCTCAGATATCCCTGAGCTGGATGACGATTTTTTTGATCAGGCCGAGTTGCACGTACCCGTTAAAAAACCTGTGACCATCCGTCTGGACTCCGATGTACTTGAGTGGTTTAAAGCACAGGGACAAGGTTACCAGACACGTATTAACAGCCTGCTTAGAAAATACATGGAAGCCCAGCAATCCCGTTAAATACCTTGACCGGTTAAACTCCGAATTGCCGGGGGCGTATATGTTGCATGAGGCGCACTCATGGCCCCCTTTAATCATCAGTGCCAGACTGACTTTATGAATGATATTGATGACAACAGCCTTTGGTTTCGACTCCGGGTCTGGAGCAGTTTGTGGTGTATCAGGCTCCCCATACTGACCTTTATTGGACTCGCTTATTGGTTGTATGCAGAAACGACTCTCTGGCAAGACCCTGCCATCGCTTTTGGAATGTGCTTATTTAGCGCAGTGCTGGTGATGAGTCTGTGTCTTTCTGCCGGAATTGCACTTGATGACCATGATTAATGCCTAAAGTACTCATTGTTATTGGACTGCTATGCCTGACTATTGGTCTATTGATGCACTTCGCTCCGGGCCTGCTGAAATGGTTTGGTCACCTGCCCGGTGATATCCGTATCGAAACTGAGAACACTCGAATTTATATCCCCATTACCTCAATGATTCTGGTTAGCCTGGCACTGACCATCATTACTAACCTGTGGCGATGACCTAAATCCCCTTAGTGGAGTACACGCCGTATTGCCGGGGCCGTTTCTGCTGTTTAATCAGCTCCCGTTCAATCGCCTGTAGTCGCCGTTCCATCTCTGAAAAACTGGCGTATTCCACTTTACGTCCTTCAAATTCCACTGTGCGAGTTTCCCTGAGCAGCACCGCTCGTTTAAGCGCCTGATACTCGGAATCGGTGATCATGAGGTTATCCTTTGAGGTAACGACTACGGGAAGTTCTTCTTGCTCTGGGTTGAACCACTTCTTCAGATTCCTGCTGTTCGATAAAAACGTCCGGCTCCGGTCGTTGCTCAGCCAGTTGTTCCAGATCCAGCCCACGGTGCTGTTGCAGAATGCGCACAGCTGTTAGCGCATAGACACGACAATCCAATGCTTCATTCCGCTTCTTGCGGGCATCCCATTCAAAATAGGCAACACCGTGTTTGTATTTGCGGATCTTCTCTTCAGCGGTGGCCTGTTTGAAGTAGTCTTCATCAAAACAGTCTTTGACTGGCCAGTGACAATAGCCAGCCCCCGGTTCAAGGATTCGATAGCGTTGGTAGACCAACTCTTTGGCAGTGTCTGTACCTACCAGTGTCAGGTAGACGCCTTTCTTATTTCGGGTTTTGGGAAAAGTGGCGATAGGTTTACCCGACTGCGATGCCCCTTTAATAGGGATCAGCCAGTCTGCACCCTGTTTACGGGAAAAGGCATAGACTTCATCGGTAAAGTGGCCACCAGAATCCATGCAGATCTGGGCAAGATTCATTAGCACGCCATCCTGTCTCCGATAGGCTTTGCGAAGCTTATCGGCCAGTATTTTCCAGATATCCGGGCGGGATAAATCACCATATAGCCGGATATAATCAACCGACCAGCTCTCTTCCCCTGCTCCCCAGCCCACCACTTCGTATTCAACCCGGTCATCCTGCACATCGACGCCACAGGTCAGTACCTCCACCGACCAGGGTACTTCGGCTGAGTAATGTTCACGACGCTGGTAAAGCAGTTCGTGGTCGACGGTCTCCCCGGCTTCCTGCCAGGTTTGTCCCAATACCGTATTGGTCCAGTCCTTTAACAACACTGGATCAGACTTTGCGGCCAGAAAATCAGCGACCGCATCCTTCCAGCTATACCAGCCATTTGGACTGTATAGAGAGTTCAAGTGATAGCCCCGGAATTTACCATCAGCCTCTTCATTCAGCGGTACCCACTTTCCGTTCTCAAGCAGCTTGGGTTTATCATGCTCCTGCATTCGGTGTTGGCACTCTATGCATTCAAAACACGCGGTTTCAGGATCATGATTGTCAAAGCGAATCTGCTGCCACTCAATGGGTTGCAGATGATTACAGCGAATACAAGGCACATGGTACTGACGCTGGTCACTGGCCTGATAGGCTGACTCGATTTTACTGGCTCCGGCAATGTTGGGCGTAGACACCATCAAAATTTTACGGTTACGGGAAAACGTCGCCGTTCGTTTGATGGCCAGATTAATCGGACTGCCTTCACCGTCCACATCATCGTCGTAAGCATCTACCTCATCCAGAAACAGAAACCGGGCAGGCATGGAACGCAGGCCAGTGGCAGAGTTTGCCCCGGTAATAATCAGTACACCGTTGGGAAACTCCTTAACCATCTGGGTATTGCCGGAATCCCTGGAGCGAGGGTCTTTCACCTTGTCACGCAAGATAGGCATTTCCTCGATCATGGGCGCAATGCGCTGCTTTGAGGTTCTCTTGGCCATATCCAGCGTTGGCAGTACATACATCATCGGGCCGGGTGTATGATGAATCACATAACCGAGCCAGTTATTACCGCATTCGGTCCCGCCCACCTGAGCCCCTTTCATAAAAGCAATGCGCTCTACCGATGAAGCAGGAGACAGGCAGTCCATGATTTCTTTCAGATACGGCGTTCGGGTGGTTCGCCACCGGCCTGCTTCTTTGGCAGATTTCATGGGCAGAATACGATGCTCATCAGCCCACTCAGACACCGTCATTCGGGTATCCGGCTTTAACCCGGTAAAAAATCCGTCGAAATAAGGTGACATCATTGATTGCTTAACTCGTTCAGAAGGGCTTCAAGCTCAACAATCAATAGCTGCCTGATTTCAGCTGGATCATTTTCCGCTGCCAGAATATCCGACAGTCGGTCCGGTAGGCCAAGTAAGGCATCTCGAACAATTCTGGCCGCCCTGAACGCATCGGCCTTGACTTTAGAAGCATCGGTCAGTTTGCCCGCCTTCTCCTCATACTCCATTCTGGCCATTTTGGCTCTGAACGCTTCCCGCATGGTGCGGGCAGTGACGAAGTCCACCGCCTGTCGTGAATCTGTGGGAGCAGAGGGAAGAACCGCTTCGCTCCGGGGTCTTGTTCGCAGTTCTGTAGAAGGCTCCGACTGAGCCTTTATGGCCGCCAGCGCCCGCTCTGAATCAATCTTGCCATTGATCAGGGTGATCTTGCCGGATCTGACCAGTTTCCCTACATATTGACGGCTCCAACCTTGACGTTTGGCGAACTCTGACTGTGACAGTAACGCCATAGACCGCTATTGCTCCCTATAGAACCGTATTGCTCCCTCTCGCTCCACATAGTCCCGCATCCTTCCGCCAACATATTGATTATTAAGCTAATTTTCTTGATAACTATGAGCTATAGAGCCTTACTGTACATAACAAAAACAAATCAACCGGAAGGACAACCCCATGAACAAGCACATCGAAAAAGCTCTGGAAGCCATCGCCCGTGAACATCTGCTGCTGGATAACCTGAAACCCCAAAACAGCAGTGAGGACTTCCAGGAACAAAGCGTCTGGGGCATTAAAAAAGCTCTGGAAGCCGCCTATCAACAGGGATTTAAAGACGGAAAACAGCAATAACTACCAAGGAGAAGCACCATGAAAAACAACAAACTCACCCCAGCTCAGGAAAGCGCTCTGCAGCAAGCCGCTAAAACCGGCACCCTTAAGGCATCGGATCTCGCCATCAAGGGCGGAGCCCGAAACAAAGTGCTGGCCAGCCTGACCAGCAAGGGATTTCTGATTGCCTTGAAAGAACCGGATACTTATGACATCAGCCCACAGGGTCGAGCGGTTATCGGTCTCGAAGATAAACCTGCCTCAGAGAGTAAAGGTAAAATCCGAACCGGCACCAAGCTGCACAAAGTCATCGAGCTGCTCAGTCGCCCCGAAGGCGCAGCCATCCATGAGATTATGAAAGAAACCGGCTGGCAGCAGCACACGGTTCGGGGAACCCTGGTCGAATCGCTCAAAAAACGACTCGGGTTAACCATTGAATCGGAAAAGCCTGAAGGCAAGGACCGGATCTATAGAATCACCGGCGGACTGGAGGCTCTCTCATGAGTACCCGATCAAGAATTGCGATGCGGCTGGCTAATGGCGATGCACAAGGATGTGCAAGTGCCGCAGGAGGCAGGATACCGGGAGCGGCCCGCTATCGCTCGGTTTACTGCCACTTCGACGGTGATCTGGTTGGTCCAGTCTTGCGCGAACATTATGCCTCGGAAGAACAAGCCCACACGATTATCAATGGTGGTGACCTTCGTTCCGTCTGGCCCGACAAGCTGGAAACCTACCGGGCTATCGGCGAGCCATGGCAACATATTCGCCCCAGAGAAAGTGCCGACCTATCCCTGCTCATAGAACTGGCCTGGGATACTGGCGCTGAATACCTCTGTTGCTGGCAAGACGACGGCTGGCAAACCATTGAGATGAGAGGGTCACAGTAATGAATCCTCCCGTTCTTCTGGCCATGGAACTGACCAGCCGGCCTTTCCTCTATTGCCGATTGCTTCATCCTGACAGGCACACCCTGTCGCATTTGAACTACTGGTATGCTGAAACCTATGAAGCCATCTTTCTGATCCAGCTGAGCGATTTACACTACCTTCAAGGCAAAAAAGCATCAGCATTAGGGCGAGACTGGGGAGAGCCATGGGTTGATGTTCAACCCCGGCTATCCCCTTCGAAATACCACCTGAAGTCTGTTGCCAGAAGCCTGAAAATCACCACCCTGTATGTCAACCAACAGCAACAATGGCTGGTTGACACCATTACCCGAAGCGGTTGACAAAATAACCCGAGATTGACAGCTGAAAGCCTTATAAATCAAGGCTTCCACTCTTTTTTGTCAACCTGTGTCAACCCCGATTTTTGCTCTGTCGCTGGCGAAATCCCGCGCCTCCGCCCCCCCGCAATAGACAATAACTCCCAGGGACCCCGGCCTCAGCCTTTCCATGTTCGAGCTACCTTCTCCAGCCCCCGACTGGCAATGTATCCACCAATCCCAAGCTGGATGATATTAAACAGTTTCAGTTCAATCTCAGGGCTTAAATCCGGAGCTGACCAGCCCAGCCAACGACACACGACCAAAGCCGTAAACACCAGCATCACAATTGGACGCCAGCAACGTTGCAACCAGCTCTCTCCCTTGGCTTCAGCCTGAATAACACCAGCCTGCTTTGCCAGTTCGTCCAGCTCGCCATTGATCATCATCTCAGCCAGAATCACTTTGACCTGGTCACGGTTTTCCGCATCAGGAAATACTTTGTCGATGACTTTACCCAGCAATGGAATCGTTGCCGCCCAGCTCATAACAGCACCTCTGTTAAGCCTTCAGACTCCAGCCACTCCTTGACCGCAAAACAGGGACAGTCTTTGGTTTTATTGAAATGGTTATGACCTTTTACAATAGCCGTTGGGTACACCGCCTGATGTCCGGCAACCAGCAGTTTAAGGATCTGCTTCTGAGCTGCTGTGAAATTATCTTCCGGCTGACTGGAATCACCCAGACCACCAACCAGGCAGATGCCGACACTCTCGTGATTGTGGCCTTTTGCATGAGCGCCCCAGTCACCGATGGGACGGCCCTGCTTGAGCGAACCATCCCGCTCTATCACCCAGTGATAACCAATATCAAAGAAAGCCCGCTCCAGCATGTGCCAGCGCTTGATGTCTTCAAAGTCGACATCCTGTGAAGGACGGGTCGCTGAGCAGTGAATTATGATGAAATTGGTTTCTGTTCGCTTGCCCATTGCTCACCCCCTGAGAAAGTAAGACAGCAGTCCGATCGTTGCGGTAAGAACAATCCAGCCGAACCGCTCGATGTAGTTCAGCATCACGCCCCGCCGACTGGATTGAAACTCCAGCTGCCGAATGCGCTTATCCTGATGATCCAGCCGCTCACCCTGACGAGTGAGACTGGTGGTTTGGTGGGTGATTCTCTCTTCGATCATGGCTAGCCTGGATACCGCGTCACTGAGCTTGTCGAGTTTGGAATCAATCTGATCCAGTCGCCGGGAGAGTGAAGTGGTCCCCAGTATTAGCCTTGACTAAATCAGACAGGCAATGCAGGACCTGTCCGGTATATGGGACGAGCTTTTAACTCCGGAAAAACGCAGGCTCACAGAATTGCTGATTCATCGAATCGACCTGACCGCGAACGAAGTCACCATCTACTACAAACCCGACGGTATTGAGGCCGTCACCAGTGAATTTCAGGCCATTCAATAGAGGACACACATTATGGCAAAAGTGCTTCACAATGGAGAGGAAACCGTAGAGTTTCTGGAAGAAGAGAACCTGATCAAGGTCACCTTGCCCATCCGTTTATATCACCGTGGAGGGAAAACCACCATAGAAACGCCGACAGGTGCGATTGACCCGCCGGAGATGAAGCAGTTGCAGATCGCCCTGATTCAGGGACATCGCTGGCTGAAAATGCTGATCAGACGAAAGTTTCCGAGTGTGAAAGCACTGGCTGAGAAGGAGAAGGTCGATAAAGCCAGGATTTCAAAGTGCATCCGCCTGACCTGCCTGGCACCGGATATCCAGGAAGATATTCTGTGTTATCAGGGTAAGTGGCACCTATCGATGAAAGAGTGCATGAAACCCTTTCCTATGCTTTGGTCGGAGCAGCGGGAACATTTCAGTCAGGATTCAGTCCAATAAACTATCCAATACGTGTTAGACAAGCAGCTCCGCCTGAGCTTTCCTTGTTTGTAAGAAAAATAATCTATTGCCACCGGAAAGCGAGGGAAAAGTGAAGGACGATCACCAATTACTTATGGAAGCCATTCTTGGCAGCAATATCCCTCTTATTCAAAAGCGGTTGAACTCTGGCTGTGACATTAATGCCAGAAATCATTGTGGTGAGACTGTTTTACAATCGGCTGTTTCTGCACTGTATGACTACAAGTACAAAATAACCATCCTTGAATACTTGCTGTGCCATGGAGCTGACTTCACCCTTATGGACGAAGATCGTACAGGCCCACTTACTGAAGCCGTTATAAACATGGATGCTGAATCTCTCAAACTTCTGCTTGATCATGGTGCCGACCCTAATGCTGAAGCAGGATTCACAAAGAGAGAAACACTCTATGACGAAGCCGTAGACTGGTACTCATATAAGCATTTCGACTGCTTTTGCCTAAGTGGTTTCATCGATGAAGATATTTATGAAGATCATAATCTATGGCTTGAAAGCCTACATCAGCTGGCCAAAGACACCGGTAACCCGGCTCCGGAGCATCTTTCTATTCTAAGAGGCTACGGTGCAAAATTCTCTTGTGAAATCGAAGCCATCGAAAGAAAGCAGTTTCTTGATGCGCTTAACCCTGATATGGACGTATATACCATTCATGCAGATGAAGGAATTGGTGAGTTTCTTTGGCACAAAGATAACGGCGATATTTCTTCATTGGTAGGTGCGGGCTCTGGCTGCGTGGGGGATCGAGGCTCATTCTTCCCAGAGATGTCTGACAGACTTGTTAATGACTGCTGCAAGTGGATGGAGAGCTATATGAAAGCATGCATGGAAGATCAGTTAAACGATTTCGACTGGACATATTTTAATGACGCGGGGTTAAGCTTGGCGCAGCGTTTGAAAAACGAGCTGGGAAGTCGTGCTAAGGTCTTTTATTCAAAAGCGTTTGAGGACCCTACAGACGATGAAAGATCCATTGAAATTGAAGCCACTTGTTCGTGATAAGTTTCTTGCTCTTGCCAGATAAACGACAAAAAACCACAAAGCAACCTCCAGCCGTTTTATTGAACTAAAACATTGATAATCAAACAAAAACCAAAGTGGAGGAAGTGGTACCTAAGTTCCTCCAGATTTTCAGAGAAGAGAGAAAAACAGAGAGAAAACCGGGATAAAAATACGTTGGTGGTATTTTGGGAAAAACCGGAAAATACACAAAAAGCCCCGAGACACAGGCCTATAAACGACAAAAACCCGAAGCCTTATGACCTCAGGTTTTTGAAAATATGGCGGACCGGACGGGACTCGAACCCGCGACCTCCGGCGTGACAGGCCGGCATTCTAACCAACTGAACTACCGGTCCGCATATTCTTTGTGAAGCAAATGCTTCAAACAGTATTTGGTGGGTGATGACGGGATCGAACCGCCGACCCTCTGCTTGTAAGGCAGATGCTCTCCCAGCTGAGCTAATCACCCTGTCAGCGGATTTGAATTTTACGGATTGAGTGAAAGGAGTCAACAATTTTTTACCGAAAATATTTGTTCAAATATAGTCAGTTAGACAAATGAAGATAGATTTTCACCCGCCCTTCTTCTTTGCCTTTATCCAGCCTGACCTGCTGGACTGTCAGGTTAAACTTGGTGCTAAGTACGACCAGCCAACTCAGAAATTTCTGGTACGCTGCATCTTCAATCCAGACCCCCAGTCCCTTCCTGTCAGGCTGTACGCGACTCAGCGTAACACCTGCCTGCTTTGCGGTGCTGGCAACGATGGATGAAATCTCTCGTTGTCCACCAGCCGTTTTCTGTTTTCGCTGTTGGTCTTTGGCTGATTCATAATTATCACTCATCCATTCCAGAACAACCTGCTGTCTTTGATAATCTTCTTTCTGACTACTATTCCAGCTACTTAACGGCTCCCAGATCAGCAGATAAACCAGTGCTGCTGCCAAAAAAGTCCCTAACCACTGTAAAGCCTGTCGATCCCTTGATGACAGAAGCTCGTATCGGGTCTGCAACTGCTGCCACAAAGGGTTTTCCTGTATTTCTGCAATTAACTTGTGCATTCCCATAAATCACCTGCTGATGGTCATTCTTGCGTTAACACCGCTTTTTTCCTGATTGGCGCTATCCAGCTTTGCCATCAGTCCCGCCGATTTGGTCGCAGCAAGCAGCTTGTCGACAGATTCCAGGCTTTCTGCTCTTAACTCCAGTACAAGATTGCCGGTCGTATCATTAAAGTCCATGCTGACGGGCTTTATTTTAGCCTCAGGTAAAGAAGCAGACACTGCGGATACTTTTTGCAACAAAGGCAGGAATGGCTTGCTGCCAGGATGGTTGCCTGCTGTTTTGAGCCTGCTTTCCATTCGGCTTTTAACATTGATAGACCGATGTTCACTATCCAGGGCGTCCCTGACCTGCTGATCCTGCGGGAAGACTTCAAGGTACAAGGCTGCGCTTTGATCCCAGAACTGACCAGCCTGGTGTTGGAAAGTCACACCTTCCCCAACCATCAGCCCAATTTCCAGCATCAGCCAGAGGCTGGCAACCAGCGCAATGGGTTTCCATTTACGTAAACGTCGACTGGCCCGTCTGGGACACTGGTAAGCACCTGAACGCAAATCAACCAGTGCCGAACGAATATTTTTACGCCGTGAAAAGTAGAGGCTGGCAAAATGCTCAAAAACAGAAACATTCACACCTTTCTCTTCAACCAGCCACCCTTGCTCTGCCAGCCAGGAGCGTACCTGTTCAAACTTGTCATCATCAAGCGAGAAAGCACCTTCAGGAAACTGTAGTTTTATACTGGTTACGGCAGGCAAGCCTGGCTCAAGGTCAGGACTCTGAACAATATCATTGTCACTCCCTGAACGGTTTAACCCCTCCAGGACGAAACGTAACGCATCATAATCCAGATGATTGGAACTCTGACCGGGAATCACGACATTAACGGACTGGCTCTCCATCAGGATCAACACCTGACCCGCTTCCGTTTCAAGCAACTGGGTTTCAGCCAGGGCATTATCAATACTCAACCCCTGCCCATCCATAACAGCCAGTAAAGTCTGAAACTGCTTATGGGAAAACCCGGATACTGAAACATTCTCTTTGCCTGAAGACAACTGGCTGGCCAGATGCAGAGTATCAACATCTTCTGCAAGATCCTCTTCCAGCATATAAGGCAGAGCCGTGTTCAGGTGTTTGCGCTGCCCGCTGTTGATAGGCAGCAGTCGATGAAAGGCAAATGTTCCCGGCAGTAGCACAGTCACCAGGTCAGGAAGGTGGTCTTCCTCTATCTGAGCACTCTGGTCGGTTTCTATACCCCTGACTGCAAGATAGTCTCTTTTGATATTTCCCAGTTCCGAAACATGAACATCTCCCTGCAGTTCGCCATGTCCGGAAAATATCCCCCACTGAGTCAGCGTACTGCCACTGATTACAGCTGAGGGAGGGTGAATACGTAGTAACAGGATGCTTTTCATTGTTAGACCTCAGGATTCCTTATTGGCTGTCACCCAATAGTCGTTCGGTCCAATTTCACGCCCTGCGACTTGAACCTGTCCATCAGCATTACGAACCAGTAACGTTCTCATATAGAAAACGGTGTCCCGGTACGTTGCTTTTATATAAACGTTAAAATAACTACTGCTAAACTCAAATCCCGCCGCTTTTAGTTCTGCGGTTTTATCTTTAAGGGCCGGTAACTTTGTCATATCTTCCAGTTTGGCAAAGCCTTCACCGGTACGGGAATCAATAATAGTCTGTGCATCCCCTTCTGTAATTTTATCAGACAGGGAACGCAACACTTCTGGTAATGCACTGTTGACATTGACTTTGGAATCTTTTGGCAAGGCAGTCACCAGAGGAGTCAGTAATTCAAACTCTTCTTTGCCAACTCCCTGAATTAAGCGTAACTCTGACAGCGACACCAGCGGGAAGTCAGCGGTTCTGCGAGGTGGGTCAAGAACAAGATAGTGGTTATCTTCAGCTCCGGTCTCTGACGGTTCCTGTTCACTGTCAATCCAGTCTTTGATGGTATATGTCAACTGTATATCAATTCCAAGGTTCTGCAGGATAGTTTCAAATTGAGTCGTATACCGCTTTCCATCCAGCGCTTCTGCATTCAGCCAGTTAAGATTGAAGCGGCCATTCTCATCAACAATCTGCACTTCGATGTCCCCTTGCTCAACCGGATATCCAACGGTCTTAACATTCCAGCGCTCCCCCTCGTGATCCACCTGCCGCTTCTTTTTTTTATCCTCTTCAAAATCCTGCTCCAGTAGCAAGGCGACATACTGCTCTGCGGAAAGGGCGTGATGTTTGGCCTGAATTCGCTCAAGAAACCGGCTGTTTTTTTCAGTATGTAACCAGAGGCTGGTCACCATTTGTGATGCCATAAGCGTAATCATGGAAAAAATAAGCAGTACATAGATCAGGGCTATGCCTCTTTGCTGATTCATTGAGGCTTCAATCATCATCGTCGTCAAACTCCCCTTCGACCTGTGAAGCCTGATCCTTTCTCTTCTTGTTTTCAGCCTTGTCTTTTTCCTCTTCAGGCTTAGGCTTCTGGCTTTCAGAAGGCTTATAAGTCAGCAGTGGTAACATCGTCGTTAAAACCCCGTATTCTTTGTGCTGAAGCGTCAACTCAATAGCATGGGGCATTTGTGGACGTTCTTCCCCCCCTCCTCCTTCTTTACCGGCAGCGGTTGCAGCGGTTTGAGCTGCCTGCTGTTGTCCCTGATTTTTTGGTGGCCATGAGAGTTGCCAGCGTTTTTTCTCATCCATAAACTTTAGCCGGACGCCCGTCACACCACTCATCAACACCTGTCGAACCACCACCGGATCTGGCGCCCTGTCCAACATTAGCCAGTAGTACCTGACTAACTCATCCTCCTCCAGGCTGTAGGCAACCCTCTGCATATTGCTCCGGATTTCCTGAATCGGGTTACGCCATCCAAATCGGGTAAACTCCAGCAGTTCTCCATTTTTCCCGGGAGCCAGCATGGCCTTTCGCCGGTCTCCAAACTCATCCCGAATAGGTCTGGGGGCAACCTGAAACAGGTCTTTTTCAATCACAACCATGGCTCTCTGCAGTCCATCAAGACGATCCAGAATCCCGTCAGTTACCTGCTGAGCCCGGCTGACTGAATCGAACAGTTTATAAGCTGCGGTACTGATCATGGCGAAAATCAGTATCGCAATCATTAACTCAATCAGTGTAAAGCCCCGGCTCTGCTTCATTTTTTGGGCTTCCTGAAATACGAAGTCAATGAATACAGCCCTGTCTCATCGTCCTCTGGCTTGGCTCGACCGATAAATACTTCGACCACCACCTTTCTGAAATCAGGAAAACTGGTGGTTCGGGTCACTTGACGTATATACCAGTCATAACCGGCATAGGTGTCGTTTTTTCCCTTGACACCTTTGTCCGGCCATTCCTTTTCAGCCTGTAAACGGCTCATGTAATGATCAGCCACCTGGGCCGCCAGAACTTTTTCCTGCATATACCTTGTCTGACGAATACTGTTCCCATCCGACAACATCAGCATGGCAGCCGCTACCGCAAAAACAGCAAGCGCTACCATCACTTCAATCAGCGTAAACCCTCTGCTGTGGTCAGCGGGTAACCTCAATATCCGACAATCCATCGGTTTGCAAAACCACCGTTTGTTTTTTGTTTTCCACGGGACTGACGGACAATGCAAAAGGCGTAACCTGTCTGTCAGAGTAAAATACGATCGAAGGTCCTTCGTCAGTGATATCCAGGGCAGGCAGTGCCACGTCTGCGGTATTCAATATCATCTGTATGGATGCAGGGGGTCGGTAGGGCTGGAAAGGCGTTTCGTTGATGGGTAACCATTCCTTGCCTTCCAGAGGCAGAACCCACCAGCGATAAAAACCGTCCTCGCCAATCGAAAAACCATATTCAGCATTTTCCAGCAGAGCTTTGTCCCGTACCTGTTCAAACAGCACCTGTAGACGTCCTGCCTGCTGCTGAGTGGTTTTCTGGACACTTCCTGTAATTGGGCTCAACAGGGTAATACCCAGCAGTATGCCGATGATCAGAAGGACGACCAGCAGCTCTACCAGAGTAAAACCCTGTTGCAACTTTAATTTCACGAATCGGTATCGTCCCAGTTGGTAATATCAGCATCCAGGCCATCTCCTCCCTCTCGCCCGTCAGCACCCTGCGAATAGAGATCGTACTTCCCATGGTTGCCCGGTTGCAGATACAGGTAAGGATTTCCCCAGGGGTCAACCGGCATCCGCTTCAGATAGCCTTCCGGGTTCCAGCTTCTGGGCTCTGGTGCAACAGTGGGCTTTTTAACCAGAGCATCCAGTCCCTGGTCAGTATTTGGGTAAAAACCATTATCGAGTCTGAACAGTTCCAACGCCTGAGAAATCGTTTCTATATCTGAACGAGCTACCGTTACCTTGGCCTGATCAGGACGACTGAGAATTTTTGGTGCCACCATAGCCGCCAGAATTCCAAGAATTACCACAACCACCATTATCTCGATCAGCGTGAAACCAGCCTGACGGAATGCTCCCCCTGATCGTTTGTTATATCGCTCTTTTCGTATATGTAGCTTCATTATTCACTGACCTCGTTAATGAATTCCCTGACACAGCCATCCGTTAATCGCTCCACTTTTAATTGCCTCTCACATAATCGCCTCACTCTTAACCGTCTCAAGGCTCACGATTAGTTCAGCAACTGGTTCATATTGAGAATAGGTAGAAGGATTGCCAGTACAATCACCATCACCACCCCACCCATTACCACCAGCATCAGAGGTTCAAACAGTCCCAGCAGCATAGCAATACGACCATCCAGTTCCATTTGCTGGTTTTGCGCAGTCCGATCCAGCATCTCATCCAGTTCACCGGTAGACTCGCCACTGCTGATCATATGCAGCATCAGGGGTGGAAAGTAGCCCGTACCCGATAGTGCTTTATTCAGGCTGGACCCTTCACTGACTTTTTTGGCGGCGTCAACGACTGCGCCCCGGATAGCCCGGTTTTCCACCACCTGCGCAGCAATCATCAAGGCTTCAACCAGAGACACCCCCGAGCGGGTCAGAATACTTAAAGTACTGGCAAACCGTGCTGCACTCAGGCTGCGACTGAAACGGCCCAGTACGGGCAGCCGCAGAAAAACCTGATCCCAGGACAACCGGACAGAGGGCCTTTTAAGCGCCTGACGACAAATAAAAACTGTCATGACAATCAGGATAAACAGCACCACCCAGTAAGACTGAAAACCTTCACTGGCGGCAATGAGTGCGACGGTGATACCCGGAAGCTCCTGTCCCGTATCAACAAACACTTTGACCACATCAGGTACTACATACCCCAGCAAAAAGCTGACTATACCGACTGCAGCGACCATCAATATAACGGGGTATAGCAACGCCTGCTGAACCTTCTGCATGGATTGCATACGGGCTTCCGTGTAGTCTGCAAGACGATTTAACACTTTATCCAGATAGCCTGCATGCTCTCCCGCTGCGACGGTCGCCCGGTACATCTGCGGGAAAATCTGCGGAAAGCCTTCAAGGCTCTGAGCCAGCGTATAACCTTCCAGAACCCTGGAACGAATGGCCAGCAGAATATTCTTCAGTCGCCTTTTCTCCTGTTGAGAAGCAACTCCCTGCAGTGCCTCTTCCACCGGCATGGCAGCCTGTATCAGGGTGGCCAGTTGTCGGGTGATCGTAGCCAGTTCGACAGCGGAGACCCCGCGCTGAAATAACGAGGGCAGACCTCCGCTTTTATTCTTTTTCTGTTCGTCGACAGCATCCACAGACAGTGGCGTCCACTGACGATCACGCAAAATCTGGCGAACCTGACGATTACTGTCGGCCTCGAGTGTACCCCGGTGTTGCTTTCCCTCCGGATCGAGGGCTATGTATTCAAATGCAGCCATGATCGTAGTTTATCCGCCTCCGGTACGGATCAATCTTTCTGGGTTACCCGCAACACTTCTTCCAGGGTTGTGACACCTGCCAGCACCTTGCGACTGCCATCGTCACGAATACTGGGGCATGTACGACGAACGTAATCATTAATAGACTGCTCACTCTCACCGGAATGAATCATTCTGCGCACGCTCTCATCGAGCATAACGACTTCATAAATGCCGGTACGACCACGATAACCACTCTGATTACAGTCTTTGCAACCAGCGGCATGGTACAAAGTCACATTATCATCCACAGTAACACCCAGCTCCTGGCACTCAACAGCGTCCGGGTTATAAGGCTGTTTGCAGCTGTCACACAGCACCCGCACCAGTCGCTGAGCAACGACTCCCAGTAAACTGGACGACAACAAGAATGGTTCAATTCCCATATCCTGCAAGCGTGTCAGGGCTCCGACGGCGGTATTGGTATGCAATGTTGACAATACAAGGTGACCGGTAAGGCTGGCCTGAACCGCTATTTCAGCCGTTTCTGTATCCCGGATCTCACCCACCATCACAACGTCAGGGTCCTGCCGCAGTATGGCACGCAGCCCCCGGGCAAAGGTCATATCCACCTTGGTATTCACCTGAGTCTGACCGATGCCTTCAAGGTTGTATTCAATGGGGTCTTCGACAGTGAGGATGTTGCGACACTTGTCATTCAATGTGGTCAGGCTGGCATAGAGAGAAGTTGTCTTACCTGAACCGGTCGGTCCGGTCACAAGAATGATGCCGTAAGGGCGGCCGAGGAGCTTTGATAATTCACTCATATCCCTTTCCGCCATACCGAGATGTTTCAGCTCCAGCCGGCCTGCCGCCTTATCAAGAAGACGCAGCACCACACGCTCACCATTACTCGATGGCAGAGTAGACACCCGCACATCCACTTCCTTGCCCGCCACTTTCAGGGAAATACGTCCATCCTGCGGAATACGTTTCTCTGCAATATCCAGCCTCGCCATCACCTTGATGCGGGATACCAGCAGTGAAGCCAGAGTTCGCTGCAAACGCAGGATTTCCCTGAGCACGCCATCAACCCTGACCCTGACCACCAGATTGGATTCAAAGGTTTCTATGTGAACGTCCGATGCACCTTCCTTGATCGCCTCCGTCAACAAAGCGTTAATCAGGCGAATAACCGGAGCATCATCGCTTTGTTCCAGCAGGTCTTCTGTCACTGGCACAGCTTCAGCAAGACTGCTCAAATCCATGTCATCACCAATTCCCGCTGCGTCCTGCAATGCTTCGGAACTGTCATTGTGATAACACTGTGAAAGCACCTCAGCCAGCTGATCTTTACTCACATTACGATAAACAGGTGACTGACCGGCAAGACGGACAATTTCAGCAAAAATATGGGCCGAAGGAGATACAGTAAAATAAACAACAGGCCTTTCCAGGTCCCAGACCAGCACAACACCGTGACGCTTGGCAAATGAAAATGGCAGACGCAGGAGGGCAGGATCACGCTCTTCGCTTTCTTCAACAACGTCAGCTGCTACAGTGTCAGTCGGGATGGACAAGAGCTACTCCTTCTTTAAATCAATAATTATTTATAGAAAAGGTCTCTATATAGAATGAGCATTTTTTTGAATCTTCGCTCACAAATTTATCACCAACATCTGAATTTGAATTATTCTTGGTCAGATAATAGTGGAATTGTGATGCAATATTGGCATTTTACAACTTCAAAACAGAAAATGATTTTCCATAATCAGAAAACCAGCTTTAAAAAATGGAACCCTTATGCTTTATTTAGACTATTAGACAGTCCATGACCCAACTACTTTTCCAGCCATCAGAGAACATTATGAATCAAGAGGTCATGGCCACCTATTTTAAATGGGGCCAGCGCAAAAACAGAATCCTGATAACAATATTGCTTTGCATTGCCATGTTTATCAGTCTCGGAATTCAGGGTTTACAACTTTTCAAAACCTTTCAGGATACAGCCAGTACAAATCTGGAACCAAAGTCAGAATTAACTCAGGAGCCTCAGGCTTTATCGGCTAAAGACTTTGACTTGCTGTTTGGGTTTAACAACCAGACTGAAGCCAGGAATAAGTCAGCCGACATTCCCAAAACAAAACTTAATTTAATTCTCAGGGGGGCTCTGGCAGATATTGGCGCAAATGCTGAAGACTCCAGCGCCATCATCCAGGGCAGCAACCAGGACAAGCTCTACTCACCAGGCGACTCGCTGCCCGGCGGAGTCACTTTGAAGGAGATCCATCCAGACCATGTCATTCTCAGCCGTAATGGGCAGCTGGAAAAACTCTTTTTCCCCGACTCCGGTAAAGACTCACGAGCCCTTCAGGAATACCGAAAACCGGCACCGGACGCTGCGGAACAGGCAATTGAACGCCCCGGTTTTACTCAGGAACCGGATGACAAATCACTTGAACAGCGAATGCAGGAACTTAGAGACAAGTTACAGCAGGCTAATCAAGGGATTCAATAAAAGAATTACAACTTATTCAATGGTTAAGTGATGAAAATGAAAGAGTGCTACACAGCTAATTTTGCACCAAAATCGCTTCTTGCGTGTTTGCTGTTATTTTCATTGCAGGGAAGCCTGAATGCCGCCCCGGTATCATCTGAAACAAAAGTACAAACTTCAGATCTTTTATTGGCTCAAGCGCCATCAAACCGACAGGCGTCCAGACAAGGAACCAACTCACCGTCTGGCTCTTCATCAGAAAACTCTTCAGAAAAAAAATGGAGCCTGAATCAACAAAATGCTGACATTCGCGAATTCATTGCTCAAATTGCCAAAATAACCGGTGAAACTTTTGTCATTGACCCCCGAATAAAAGGTGGCAATACCGTTTCGGTGATTTCATCCAAACCTCTCAGCAGTGATGAAGTGTACGATGTTTTTCTGGAAGTACTTTCAGCCAATGGTTATGCCGTCATTCCCAAAGGCAACATCATCAATATTGTTCCCAGCACAACCGCAAAAACCAGCAGCCCGGACGAAGCGACGCAGAAACCGCGCGATGCCGTCATGACAACAAGGGTCATTGAACTGCACAGTGTTTCCTCCATCGAGCTGATTCCTATTATCAGGCCACTTATCGCACAATACGGTCATGCTGCCGCTTCTGCGTCCAGCAATGCCGTTATTGTCAGTGACCTTGCCGATAACGTCGAGCGCATCGCCAAGCTGGTTAAGGAACTTGATGAAGCGGGCAACAATGATTATGAAGTCATACAACTAAAACACGCCTGGGTTGGTGATATTGCCAAAATTATTCAGGACACCCTGACGACCGCTAAAGGCCAGTTGCCCAGTGGACTACAGGTCATTGCTGACGAGCGCAGCAACCGACTGGTGATCAAAGGCAACTCCAGCAAGCGGATCAGGGTCCGGAAGCTTGTTGAAACTCTGGATAAGCAAGGCATCCGAAAATCCACCACCAAGGTCATATTCCTGAGTTACGCTGACTCGAAAAACCTGGCTGAAATCCTCTCCGAGGCATCGGGTACCATTCAGGACAGTCAGGAGAAAAAAGGCAAATCATCCGGGTCAGCTCCTGTACCACAGCCTGCTTCTGCTGCACCAAAGGTTCAGGCGAAAGGACAGCCTTCCGGTAAAAGTAGCAAGAACAAAACCCAGAATGTCTTCGTAAAAGCAGATGAAACCCAGAATGCATTAATACTTATTGCGGACCCGGAGACGCTGACAGAGATGGAACACATTGTCCGTCAGCTGGATGTTCCAAGGGCGCAGGTTTTGCTGGAGGGCGCCATTGTTGAAGTTTCCGGTGACATCGGCGATGCACTGGGGGTTCAGTGGGGTATTGATGGGACTAAAACGATCTCTTCAAGGGGAGAAAAAGGCGATGGCAACATTAGTTCTGTCATTGGAAATCCTCTGGAGAATAACGCAAAGAATATTCCAATCGGAACACTCGCGCTCAGAGGTGGAAACTTTGGCATACTGGTCACTGCACTGAGTAAAAAAGCCAACAGCAACATACTCTCTACCCCAAGTATGTTGACGCTTGATAATGAAGAAGCTGAATTTCAGGTTGGTAAAAATGTACCAATTAAAACCGGATCCTATCAAACAGGAAGTGCGGGTACTTCAAGTAACCCGTTCACAACCACTGAGCGTAAGGATATTGGTGTTAAACTGAAAATCACGCCACATATCAACGAAGGAAACAGCATCAGACTTGAGCTAGAACAGGAAATTTCAACCCTTGATCAAACGGTTATCGTAGAAGATGATCTGGTGTTTAACACTCGTACCCTTAAAACAACTGTTCTGGTCGATGACAGCCAGACTATTGTTATCGGTGGACTGATTGAAGACGAATCAGGAGCCAGTAAATCTAAAGTTCCCTTACTTGGAGACATTCCTCTATTAGGGCAGCTCTTCCGAAGCACAAACAAAACGAACAAAAAGCGAAACCTGATGCTCTTTATTCGTCCAACCATTATGAGAAATTCTGAAACTCTGGCGAAAGCAACTCAGGATCGTTTCTCTAAACTGAAGATTCTGCAAAGCGCACCGGGCAAAATCAACACCTTACCAGAAAATCCGGATTCACTTTTTGACGCTGAAGCCTTTGATCTTCGAAAACAGGATCGGGCTCCCTGGCAATCAAAGGACTGAAAAGCATCATTTAAAAAGGGCTGGTTTCAGCCCTTTTTTACATCACACTGAAAATATAACCCAGCCCAAAAGCTATAAAATAGCGACCCGTCAACGGTGGCAAGTGTACCAACTGAACATCACCAACTTCGCACATCAGCAGTCGAAGCGGCTGCCAGACAAAGACTAAAGAAAGAAGTAATAATAAAGGGTTTTCTATCGCACCAATAATAAACAGATAAAAACTCAATGGGTAAGTTAATAAAAGGCACAGAGCATACAGTGCTTTTGAATTATTAAAGCCAATCTTTACTGTCAGAGTGCGGATGTTATTCGCTTTATCATCAAGATAATCTCTCAATTCATTCGCCAGCAGCAAGGCTGACGCTAACAGGCTAACCGGCAGAGAAATTAATACCACCTGATTACTCCACTCCGCAGACACTGCATAATAGGAACCACTGACCATGAGAACTCCGGTAAGGAGGAAAACGGCAGGAACTCCCAGGCCACGGCTTTTGTAATGAACAGGTCCACCCGTATAAAAATAACCGGCAATAATACCTGAAGCTCCAAAAACCAGCAGCTGCCAGCCAACATCAATCACCAGATAAATACCCATCAAAGAGGCAATGAGGGTAAGCATACCTGCTATCAGAAAGTTAAACCGGATACGTTTGACCGCCAGCTCTGCCATGCTGCCAGTGCGATTTTTCCACAAAGCCAGGTCAGCATGATCATTAGCCAGATTACTGGCAGCCTGCAATAGCACTCCGGCCAGGATGACCAGTACACCTCTCAGGGGGTCTCCTGAATCACGGACAAACGACAAGGTTACGCCAAGGCCACAGGTAATTAACGCAACAGAATAAGAGAATGGTCGAAGCGCTCGAATAAAGCGGTATTTATCTGGATTCAGGTAAGGCGTACCCACAGGCTAATCCCTGACAACTATGAAATTAATAAAGACTGGTATTTCGCGAGCCATTGCAAATGGTGAACATCAGTCGTGCGCTACTAGAACACAACACCAGACAGGTTGCAACGACAAACCCAGAGCTTTCAATGGCTGACAGAAGAAAACCCCTACTTGAAACAAGTCGGGGTTTTCTTTGTTCACAAGAGTTGTTGGCAGGATAATTTACAAGGATAACTGATCGAAAAATTACCAGCCCGTTACATCTTTAAGTGCTTCACCAATATCGGCAAGACTTCTGACAGTTCGAACACCCGCCGCTTCAAGCGCTGCAAACTTTTCGTCGGCAGTACCCTTACCGCCCGAGATAATAGCGCCAGCATGCCCCATTCGCTTACCCGGAGGTGCAGTCACACCCGCAATATAAGAAACCACCGGTTTAGTCACATGATCCTTGATAAAGGCAGCAGCCTCTTCTTCTGCGGTACCACCAATCTCACCAATCATGACAATGGCTTCTGTCTGAGTGTCTTTCTCGAACTTTTCCAGAATATCGATAAAGTTTGAACCGGGAATCGGATCTCCACCGATGCCTACACAGGTAGATTGCCCAAAACCATAGTCCGTTGTCTGTTTAACCGCTTCATAGGTCAGCGTACCTGAACGGGAAACGATGCCGACTTTACCCGGCTTGTGAATATGACCCGGCATAATTCCAATCTTGCACTCTCCCGGCGTAATAACTCCCGGACAGTTAGGTCCAATGAGCTGAACCCCGAGTTCATCACAACGAACCTTGCACTCCAGCATATCCAGTGTTGGAATGCCCTCAGTGATGCAGACAATCAACCGGATGCCTGAATTCGCCGCTTCAAGGATAGAATCCTTACAGAAGGGAGCAGGCACATAAATCACGGATGCCTCGGCTCCGGTGCTATCAACGGCTTCAGCCACCGTATTGAATACGGGCAGTCCAAGGTGAGTCTGCCCTCCCTTGCCCGGGGTGACACCACCCACCATTTTTGTGCCGTAAGCAATGGCCTGTTCAGAATGGAAGGTACCCTGAGAGCCCGTAAATCCCTGACAGATAACCTTAGTGTCTTTATTAATCAGGATACTCATTACTTGCCCTCCGCTGCTGTAACAACCTGTTGCGCAGCCTCTGTCAAACTGGTTGCCGCAATAATGTCCAAACCACTGTCAGCCAGCTTCTGCGCACCCAGCTCGGCATTGTTGCCTTCCAGCCGAACCACGACGGGTACTTCAACACCCACTTCCTTAACGGCACCTATAATGCCATCCGCAATCAGGTCGCAGCGAACAATACCGCCAAAGATGTTAACCAGAACCGCTTTTACACTGTCGTCTGAAAGAATAATCTTGAACGCTTCACTAACTCGTTCCTTGGTCGCACCACCACCGACATCGAGGAAGTTTGCCGGAGCGCCGCCATGTAACTTAACAATATCCATGGTACCCATGGCCAGGCCAGCACCGTTGACCATGCAGCCAATATTGCCTTCCAGGGCAACATAGTTTAATTCCCACTGGGCAGCATGGGCTTCTCTGGAATCTTCCTGTGAAGGGTCATGAAAGGCTTTCAACTTGGGCTGCCGGTACATGGCATTACCGTCGATCACCACTTTTGCATCAAGACAGTGAAGATTACCTTCGGATGTGATCACCAGCGGGTTAATTTCCAGCAGTGCCAGGTCATTTTCCTGGAATAACCGGGCCAGCCCGAGAAAAATTTTGGTGAACTGCTTGACCTGGTCACCCTGAAGACCAAGTTTGAAAGCCAGCTCCCGTCCCTGATAAGGCTGCGCACCTGCCAGAGGATCAATGATCGCCTTGAGAATTTTTTCCGGTGTCTCAGCGGCTACCTTCTCAATTTCAACACCACCTTCAGTTGATGCCATAAAAACAATACGACGGCTGGAACGATCAACCACGGCGCCCAGATACAGTTCCTGATCAATATCGGCACAGCTTTCTACCAGAATTCTACTGACCGGCTGACCGTTTTCATCGGTCTGGTAGGTAACCAGATTCTTACCCAGCCACTGTTCTGCGAATGCCCGGATTTCATCCCTGCTGTTTACCAGCTTTACACCGCCCGCTTTACCACGACCGCCGGCATGAACCTGAGCTTTGACAACCCATTTGTCGCCGCCAATGATGTCTGCTGCGGCTACTGCCTCTTTCGGCGTGTCGGCGGCAATACCCTTAGACACAGGCAGGCCATATTCAGCAAATAGTTGCTTACCCTGATATTCGTGGAGATTCATACTGACACTACCATTGTTGTTGTTAAAATTATTGTTATTAAAACAGTCATGAATAGAAATACAGTTCACACTTCCGGACATGACAATAGCCTGTAAGTCTGAAAGCTGTATTTCCTTAAAAAATAGTCCCACGATCCACATTTGCAGATCAAACTCTTTAACGCAGCACCTGCCTGAAAACAAGCAGGCACCAGCATTATTCCGTTGATCACTGCTATCAGTCTGGAATTGCCTCAGTCCTTTAAAAAAGCAACTCCAGTATTTATATCAAATGATCAACGCCGCTTGCGATTAGCGATATGAATGGCATGCCCATCCACAGCCAGAACCGCTTCATGCAAAGCTTCGCTTAACGTCGGGTGAGAGAAGATAGTCAAAGCCAAGTCTTCGCTGCTGGCAGCGAATTCCATCGCAATAACGCCCTGCTGAACCAGCTCTGCCGCACTGGGTCCAACCACATGGACACCCAGAATACGGTCTGTCGCTTTATCAGCGATCACTTTCACCATTCCGTCTTTTTCATTAGCCGCCAGAGCCCTGCCACTGGCAGCAAATGGGAAGGTTCCCACTTTGTATTCATTACCTTCCGCTTTGACTTCTTCTTCAGTCTTTCCAACCCAGGCAATTTCAGGATGGGTATAAATAACTGACGGAATCAGATCATAGTTCATCTGGGCTTTCTGGCCAGCAATGATTTCGGCAACCATGATGCCTTCTTCACTGCCTTTATGCGCAAGCATTGGCCCTCGCACGACATCACCAATAGCATAGACACCAGGTACATCGGTTGCACAGTGGTCATCGACAAAAATAAAACCACGTTCATCCAGATTGACACCACTGTCAGGAGCAAGCAGGCCCTCAGTATAAGGACGTCGACCTACGGCGACAATGAGCTTGTCAAAAATTAATGAATTTTCTTTGCCTTCACCGTCTACATAAGTGACATCAATCTCTTTATCCCTGATTTCCGACCCTGTCACCCGAGCCCCAAGGCGAATGTCTAATCCTTGCTTTTTCATTATTTTCATGGACTCTTTAGCAATCTGCTGGTCCGCAGCAGCCAGAAACTGATCCAGAGCCTCAAGCACCACAACCTCAGAACCCAGACGCCCCCAGACACTACCGAGTTCCAGACCGATCACACCCGCACCAATCACACCAAGACGCTTTGGCACGTCCCTGAATTCCAGCGCACCGGTTGAGTCAACAATCAGGTCGTTATCAACCGGAGCCGGTGGTATGTCGATCGGACGGGATCCGGTTGCAATCACCACATTAGCGGTTTCGATAATTTCTACACTGCCGTCACCCTTGGTCAACTCCACCTGTTTCGCAGCCAGAACCTTGCCCGCGCCTTCCAGTAGTGTCACCCCGTTAGCCTTGAACAAACCACCAACGCCGCTAGTCAGGGTCTGAACAATTTTATCTTTACGGGCAATCATCTTTGGCACATCCATCTTGACCCCTTCATGTTCGATACCATGAAGGCCAAAGTCTTTCTGTGCCTCAACGAATTTATGAGAGCTGTCCAGCAGCGCCTTGGAAGGAATACACCCAACGTTCAGACAGGTGCCGCCCAATAATGTTTTCCCCTTGTCGTCTGACCACTTTTCAACACAAGCGGTTTTTAGTCCCAGTTGAGCGGCGCGAATAGCACAAACATAACCCGCTGGTCCTGCTCCAATAACGACGACGTCGAACTGATTTGCCATAATTTCTATTCCTAGCAAATGAATCTGATGACTGCCGGAACAGCCATCCACTCACTGTCTACAACTTATAATTCCAGCAGTATGCGTGCAGGATCTTCGAGTAATTCCTTGATAGTCACAAGGAAGGTGACCGCCTCTTTGCCATCCAGCAAACGGTGGTCGTAGGAAAGCGCCAGATACATCATGGGCAGAATTTCCACCTGCCCGTTAACGGCCATCGGGCGCTCCTGAATTTTATGCATGCCGAGAATGGCTGACTGGGGCGGGTTCAGAATCGGGGTAGAGAGCAGCGAACCAAACACACCACCATTAGACAGGGTAAAGGTACCTCCCGTCATATCTTCAATGCCCAGTTTGCCTGCCTGAGCTTTCTGCCCGTACTCACGGATTTTTGCCTCAATGTCAGCCAGGCTCATGGCTTCCGCGTCACGCAGAACCGGCACCACCAGCCCCCGGTCACTGGATACTGCCACGCCGACATCCTGATAACCGTGATAAACAATATCATTGCCATCAATCGAAGCATTCACAGCGGGGAAACGCTTAAGGGCTTCAGTACAGGCTTTTACAAAGAAAGACATAAAGCCGAGCTTGACCCCGTGGCGTTTTTCAAACTGATCCTTGTAACGGCTACGCAACTCCATTACCGGCTTCATGTTGACCTCGTTGAACGTGGTCAGCATGGCAGCAGTCTGCTGAGCGTCTACCAGTCGTTGAGCCACCTTGGCACGCAGCCTTGTCATGGGAACCCGCTTTTCCACACGTTCACCGGCAAACACCGGAGAAGTGGCCTCTACCCGGGGAGCAGTAGTCTGGGGAGAAACAGTAACAGGTGCAGGGCTGGCAACCGGATTCTGGTCTGCATGACGCATCACATCTTCTTTGGTCACTCTTCCACCCTTACCGGTTCCGGCAATGTCGGTGGGATTGAAGCCTTTTTCATCCGCCATTTTGCGCGCAGCAGGACTAAGGATTGGTTCCTGCGCAGCGACTGCAGCCGGGACGAATTCAGGTTCTGCTATCGTTTCCCCGGGCGTTTCAGCGACAACACCCGCTTCAAACCGGGCAATCAGTTCTTCTCCAAGAACAACATCGCCTTCATTCTTAATAAGCTCTGTTAAGGTTCCATCCACCGGAGCAACAACCTCCAGAACCACCTTGTCTGTCTCAATATCAACCAACAGCTCATCCCGACTACAGGCTTCCCCCGGCTTTTTGTGCCAGGTCGCTACAACACCGTCTGCGACAGACTCGGGAAAGGTGGGTGCTTTTATTTCAATGGCCATAATGATCCCTTGGAGTATTTGACCTGCCTGCGTCTTTCACTTTGAACGACACAAGACGAATATTTATACCGTAAATGCGTCATCTACCAGTTTCTGTTGCTCTTCTACATGCTTGGACATGTAGCCACACGCCGGTGCCGCAGAAGCATCACGTCCTGCATACTGAAGCGCCAGACTATCATTGAGCCGGGCAACAGAGCGCCGCATGTGGTGCTGGCTGCAATACCAGGCTCCCTGGTTCATAGGTTCTTCCTGGCACCAGACAACATGCTCAAGATTTGGATATTGAATGATTAATTCATCCAGATCGTCCTGTGGGAATGGATAAAGCTGCTCGATCCTAACGACGATGGTGTCGTTAATCTCATCATTACGTCGCTTGTCAATTAAATCGTAATAGACCTTGCCACTGCAGAGAATCAACCGGCGCACATCAGCGTGCTTATGCTCTTCCACTTCAGGAATAACGGTCTGGAACCCACCTTCAGCCAGATCTTCAAGTGTTGAGATGGCCTGTTTGTGTCTCAGCAGGCTCTTAGGGGTGAAAGCAATCAAAGGTTTGCGCAGCGGCCTTAATACCTGACGGCGCAACATGTGGAACACTTGTGCAGGGGTCGTTGGTACACACACCTGAATATTGTGTTCCGCACACAGTTGCAGGTAACGTTCCAGCCGGGCAGACGAGTGTTCTGGTCCCTGCCCCTCGTAACCATGGGGCAACAGCATGGTCAGACCGCACAGGCGTCCCCATTTGTGCTCACCACTGGTAATAAACTGGTCGATCACCACCTGACAACCGTTGGCAAAGTCACCAAACTGGGCCTCCCAAACCACCAGCGCCCCCGGCGTCGTGGTCGCATAACCATACTCAAAAGCCAGCACGGCTTCTTCAGACAGCAGCGAATCCCATATCTGGAACGGGGGCTGGTCATCACTCAGCCTGGCCAGAGGTACCAGTGCGTTGCCGTCTTTCTGGTTGTGATGCACGGCATGGCGGTGAGAAAAGGTTCCGCGACCAACATCCTGACCAGTGATTCGAACAGGATGCCCCTCTTTCAACAAAGAGGCATAAGCCAAAACCTCTGCACAACCCCAGTTAATGGGCAATGCACCGGCTGCCATCTTACGACGATCGTCGATAATTTTGCTGACCTGACGCTGTAGCACAAAGCCTTCAGGAATGTCGCACAGTTTCTGTCCCAGTTCCTGCAAATTACCCAGGGCTACCCGGGTATCATGCCGTGCTGTCCACTCGTGCCCCAGATAAGGTGTCCAGTTAACAAACAGCTCCGTATTGGGTTCCTTAACCAGTGCCTTGACAACATGCTCGCCGTTGTCCAGTGCAGTCCGATAGCTGTTCACCAGCTCCTTGTTGGCTTCAGCAGAGATGACTCCCTGCCCGGCCAGAGTTTCGGCATACAAGTCTCTGGTCGTGGCATGACTCTTGATCGTCTGGTACATCATTGGTTGAGTTGAAGAAGGTTCATCGGCCTCGTTATGCCCACGACGACGATAGCAGACCATGTCGATCACCACGTCCCGTTTAAACTCCATACGGTAATCCAGCGCCAGCTTGGTCACAAACTGAACCGCTTCCGGATCATCACCATTTACGTGAAGAATTGGCGCACCCACCATTTTGGCAACATCGGTACAGTACTCCGTAGAACGGGCATCTTCCCGGCGACTGGTGGTAAAGCCTACCTGATTGTTAATGATGATATGGACGGTACCACCCGTACTGTAAGCACGGGTCTGGGACATCTGCAGGGTTTCCATCACAACGCCCTGTCCGGCAAAAGCCGCGTCACCGTGAATGGAAACAGGAATTACCTGTCCCCGGACCTCATCATGACGCCGGTCCTGCCGGGCCCGCACTGAACCTTCGACTACTGGTGCCACAATTTCAAGATGCGAAGGGTTAAAAGCCAGCGCCAGGTGTACCTCTCCACCCGGCGTCATAACATTAGACGAAAAACCCTGGTGATACTTCACATCACCAGAGCCACTGTCTGCCATTTTCTTGCCTTCAAACTCATCAAAAAGCTCAGAAGGATTTTTACCCAGAATGTTCACCAGGACATTAAGACGACCACGGTGTGCCATTCCAATAACGATTTCCTTGGCTCCGTAAGTACCTGCTCTCTGAATCATCTCGTCCAGCATGGGAATCAACGCTTCGCCACCTTCAAGGCCAAAACGCTTAGTACCGGGGTAACGGGTACCAAGGTATTTTTCCAGCCCTTCCGCAGCGGTCAGACGTTCCAGCAGATGCAGCTGGGCTTCCCTGCCCACTTCAGGACGCCCCCTGACACTTTCCATGCGGCTCTGAAACCATCGGCGTTGCTCAGTACTGACAATATGCATGTACTCAACACCCACCGCCCCACAGTAGGTGGCATCCAGCGCAGCGATGATTTCCTGTAACGTTGCCCGTTCTTTGCCAATAAAAATGGTGCTGGTCTGAAATTCGATTTCCAGATCAGCCTGAGAAAGGCCGTGGTATTCAAGGGTCAGATCCGGGAACTTTTCCCTTTTCAATATGCCCAGCGGATCAATGCGTGCCTGCTGGTGACCACGAATTCGGTACGCACTGATCAGGCGCAGAACCTGAATCTGTTTTCGTTCATGATCACTGGATACTGTACTGGCAGCTATTGGGCGGGTAGTCTGATGTTGCCTGGCCATCAGGATGAAGTTTTCCTGAATGGTTGAGTGTGGCACATCCGGATTTCCACCATTCACCTGTGGAAGCTTTTCAAAATAGTCACGCCACTCTTCTGAGACACCGTTAGGGTCCCGCAGATAAAGCTCGTACAACTCCTCGACGTATGCAGCATTTCCCCCGGCAATATGAGACGTCGCCCACATTTGCTGCATGACACCTTCTTGCATGGTCCGCACCCCGTATATCTGGGGCAAAATCTCATACAGAGGTTCGCACGTGCAGGATTCATACCGTTCCATTCCGTTACGATGCGTTGAAAGTGTGCTGTCCTTTTAAACATCCACTTTCAACCCCCCCTTCAGATAACCAGCACTATGCTGGCCGCCCCTGCTGGTAAAACTTACCGGCCGTTCACAAAAAACTGGTCACAAAACCGGCAGGCATCCAAGAGTAAACTACAGACAGAGCTATGTATATAACCAGCTCCACCTTCGAACAATCCCGCTCCATTGTAGATACAATTAACTGTAAAAAAATACTATTTGTAACTGCACCCACTAAACGCAACAACGCCATTAAGTGGCGCTGTTAAAAAGCATCTGCCGGATATGCCCAATGGCTTTGGTTGGGTTCAACCCCTTTGGGCAAACACTGACGCAGTTCATAATGCCCCGGCACCGGAACACGCTGAATGGATCATCCAGATCAGCCAGACGTTCCTGAGTGGCGGTATCACGACTGTCTGCCAGGAAGCGGTATGCCTGCAGCAGGCCGGAAGGCCCCACAAACTTGTCAGGATTCCACCAGAAGGACGGGCAGGCTGTTGAACAGCAGGCACAGAGTATGCATTCATAAAGCCCGTCAAGCTTTTCCCGGTCTTCAGGTGACTGCAAACGTTCAATGGCGGGGGCAGGCTGATCATTAATCAGGTAGGGCCTGATCTTTTCATACTGCTTGTAGAACTGCCCCATATCGACAACCAGATCACGTATAACTGGCAGTCCCGGCAGCGGACGCAGAACCAGACGTTTGCCCCGGGTGGCTTCAGACAGAGGCGTGATGCACGCCAGTCCGTTAGTCCCGCTGATGCTTAAGCCATCGGAGCCACAAACCCCTTCCCGACAGGAACGTCGGTAAGCCAGGGTCGGGTCCTGCTCTTTCAGAAGGTTGAGAACATCAAGCACCATCAGGTCTTTGCCTTCCGGAATCTCCACCTGATAATCCTGCATAAAAGGCCTGGCATCCGTTTCCGGATTATAGCGATAGACACTTACTAACATAACTATCATTAGCCTCCCTTAATACGTTCTTGCCTTGGGCGGGAACGCTTCCATCGATGTGGGAGCAAAATTCACCTGACGTTTACCTACTGCCCTGTCTGTCGGGTAGTAAACCGAATGAACCAGCCAGTTTTCGTCATCACGTTCGGTAAAGTCATTCCGGGCATGCGCGCCCCGGGACTCTTTACGCTCTTCAGCTGACACCGCTGTGGCGTAAGCCACCTCATAAAGATTTTCAAGCTCCAGAGCTTCAATTCTGGCGGTATTAAAAGCCTGACTCTTATCCTGCAGATGGAGGTTCTGCATCCGCTCTCCCAGTTCATCCAGCTTTTTAAGACCTTCCTGCATGCTGTCACCTTCGCGGAACACTCCGAAATACAGCTGCATGGTGTTTTGCAGTTCGGTTCTCAGCTCTGCGACTTTTTCACCGGACTGGCTGCTGTTCAGACGGTCAAGTCTGGACAGCGCTGCTTCAATGTCACTGTCGGATGCATCGACTGAGTCAAAACCTTCATTCAGGCTCTTTTCAATCTGCAGCCCTGCTGCCCGGCCGAAGACCACCAGGTCAAGCAGAGAGTTACCGCCAAGACGGTTAGCACCGTGAACCGATACACAGGCTGCTTCTCCACAGGCGTAAAGACCATCCACCACCTGATCATTACCCTGACCGTCAGGGAACAGCGCCTGACCACCAATATTAGTTGGGATGCCCCCCATCATGTAATGGCAGGTAGGTACCACAGGAACCGGCGCTTTTACCGGGTCAACATGGGCAAAGGTTTTGGACAGTTCGCAGATGCCCGGCAGGCGCAGGTTCAGGGTTTCATCACCCAGATGATCAAGTTTCAGCAGTACATGGTCTTTATCCGGACCACAGCCCCGGCCTTCCAGAATTTCAATAATCATGGAACGGGCGACCACATCACGACCCGCCAGGTCCTTGGCATTAGGTGCATAGCGCTCCATAAAACGCTCACCTTCGCTGTTGATCAGGTAGCCCCCTTCACCACGGCAGCCTTCGGTGACCAGAACGCCGGCACCATGAATGCCGGTTGGATGGAACTGCCACATCTCCATATCCTGCATCGGGAAGCCTGCGCGTAACGCCATGCCGATGCCGTCGCCGGTGTTAATCAGGGCATTAGTGGTCGAAGCGTAAATTCGACCTGAACCACCCGTTGCCAGTACTGTCGCCTTGGCTTTAACGTAAACGGTTTCACCGGTCTCAATGCAGATGGCAATAACGCCTGCTACCTGCCCCCGCTGGTTTTTGACCAGGTCAACGGCGTACCACTCATTAAAAAAAGTGGTACCACCTTTCAGGTTGGCCTGGTAAAGGGTGTGTAACAGGGCGTGTCCGGTTCGATCAGCTGCGGCACAGGTTCTCGCTGCCTGACCACCTTTTCCGTACTCTTTAGACTGACCGCCAAACGGACGCTGATAAATGCGCCCTTCATCGGTTCTGGAAAATGGCAGCCCCATATGTTCCAGCTCAAACACAGCCTGGGGACCAACGGAACACATGTACTCAATGGCCTCCTGATCACCGATATAATCGGAGCCCTTAACCGTATCAAACATGTGCCAGCGCCAGTCATCCTTGGGGTCATCACTGGCTATTGCACAGGTAATCCCTCCCTGGGCCGAAACGGTGTGCGAACGGGTCGGAAAAACTTTCGTGATACAGGCCGTCCTGATACCTGCCTCAGTTAACTGCAGTGCAGCGCGCATACCCGCGCCGCCTCCACCAATAACAATCGCATCATAGGTAAGGGTACGAAGTGCCGCCATTAATCAGAGCCCCCAGATTACTTGAATGCCCCAGACCAGATAACTGAACAGTGCAATAAAGCAGATCAGTTGCACGGGGAACCGAATCAAAACCGACTTTTCTCCGAAAGCACGGCTATTTAAATAGTCTGTGGCAATGGTCCACATGCCTACCCAGGCATGGGCAACAAGAGACAGAAGCGCCAGAAAGCTGAAAATACGTACCCAGACCTGGCTGAACAGTTCACTCCACTGTCCATAATCCAGCCCGGGCGTTGTCAGAATATATCCGACGATAAACAGGGTATAGGCTGCCAGAACAATCGCGGAGAGACGCTGCAGCATCCAGTCATACAACCCGCTTCGGGACAAATTGGTGATATTGGTTACCATACCCAGACCCCCGCAAGAACGATCAGAACGGCTGATACAACAATGGTGACTATTGAACCGATACGGCCAGACTCAAGCTCTTCGCCTATGCCGATATCCATCAACAAGTGTTTGACTCCGGCAACGAAGTGGTAGATCAATCCTGAAAGCAGAACCCAGAGGACAAATTTTGCCAGCCCCGATGACAGGATCACCTGCAGGTCAGCAAAGGATTCTTCAGAAGCCAGCGAAAGGTCCAGTGCATAAATCAGCAACCCTACCCCGATAAAAAGGAGTATGCCTGACAGTCGATGCAAGATGGAGGTATAAGCTGGCAGAGGCAGTTTTATTGTCGTTATATCCAGATTGACTGGTCTTTTGCTATTCACGTTTTTTGTCCTGACGCCTTACGGCGTGCGCAGCAGAAAGAGCACTGAAACCCCGGGACAGAATACTCAGGGTCCCCAAAAAACGCAGGTCCCAAACCTGCTCAACCGCTGACGTTTACAGGTTTCCGTCAGCCGTTGGAGGCTATTCCGTCCCCTGCTAAAAGCCTTCCGCGACTTCGGGTTCGAAGTATATACACTTCGGTTTTCAATTACAATTTACTTCCATATTAAGGAATTCTGCTTACTGATCATTATTTTACCGGTCATAATTTTTCAGGTTTGACAAAAGATTTAATCCCTCTATAGTGGTCGAACCGTACAAGCGGGCCCGGTCATTTTCTGTCTAACAATTACTCATATCAGGGCCTGGATTGACTATAAAGACACCAATAAAACGGCAAAACAGGAGGCCAACCTGATCATGGCTGAAAAAAAAGCTCTCTTAACGATAGAAGGCAAGGAGCTGGAGTTACCTGTTTACTCCGGCTCTACTGGTCCTGATGTTATTGACGTCCGCAGCCTTACTGCCAATGGTTACTTTACATACGACCCTGGTTTTGTATCTACCGCATCCTGTGAGTCTAAAATCACTTACATTGATGGCAACAAAGGCATACTGTTGCACCGGGGTTACCCGATTGAACAACTGGCAGAACATTCTGACTACCTCGAAACCTGTTTTCTGCTGATCTACGGGGAACTGCCAAACGCTGAAGAAAAAAACCGGTTCCAGAAAACCATCATGAACCATACGATGGTTCATGAACAACTGATCGATCTGTTCTCAGGTTTCCGCCGCGACGCACACCCTATGGCAGTGATCTGTGGTGTTGTAGGTGCATTGTCCGCGTTCTATCACGACTCTCTGGACATCACCAATGAAAATCACCGGGAAATCTGTGCCTACCGCCTGATTTCCAAGATGCCAACCCTGGCAGCCATGGCGTATAAATACTCCATTGGTCAGCCTTTCATGTATCCGCGCAACGACCTTTCGTACGGTGGCAACTTCCTGCACATGATGTTTGGTACCCCCTGTGAAGATTACGAGGTCAGCCCGGTACTGGCACGCGCTATGGATCGCATCTTCCTGCTTCATGCAGACCATGAGCAGAATGCATCCACTTCAACGGTTCGCCTGGCCGGCTCCAGTGGTGCCAACCCATTCGCCTGTATTGCTGCCGGTATCGCAGCCCTGTGGGGACCAGCCCATGGCGGTGCCAATGAAGCGGTACTGGTGATGCTGAATGAGATTGGCAGTGTTGACAATATTGACGAATTCATCGCCCGCGCCAAAGACAAGGACGACCCTTTCCGACTGATGGGCTTTGGTCATCGTGTCTATAAAAACTTTGACCCGCGTGCCAAAGTGATGAAGCAGACCTGCGACGAAGTCTTGTACGAACTGGGCCTGGAAAACGACCCTCTGTTCAAAATTGCCAAACGTCTTGAACAGATTGCGCTGGAAGATGAATATTTCATTGAGAAGAAGCTCTATCCGAATGTCGATTTCTACTCAGGCATCATCCTGAAAGCATTAGGCATTCCAACTGAGATGTTTACGGTTATCTTTGCAACAGGTCGTACGCCGGGCTGGATTGCTCACTGGCATGAAATGATCAGCGGTGAATATCGCATTGGTCGCCCCCGTCAGTTGTACACAGGTACCACATCCAGAAACTTTGTGCCTCTGGACCAGCGCTGATTTGCGCATCTTTTTAACCTGACTGACCATTAACTTCAAGAAGCCGGCAATACTCACACTGAGAATTGCCGGCTTATTATTGTCTTTCGTCTAACCCGTTAAGGTCTAAAATAAAGCAGGCCGATATAAATAAACACAACTGTCAATGAAGCGAAGGGCGCATCATGGACCCTGTTTTTTCCCTGCCTACCCTGGAAGTCCTGCTGACGCCTGAGCCCTGGATAGCCCTGGCGACACTGGCTCTGCTTGAAATCATTCTTGGCATCGACAATATCATTTTCATTACTATTGTGGTCGACCGGTTGCCAGAACAGCAACGGGCGAGCGCCCGTTACCTCGGCCTGCTGCTGGCAATGGGTACCCGAATCGCTTTACTGCTGTCTATCGCCTGGATTATGGGGTTAACTGCGACCTGGTTTACCGTGTTCGGACATGAAGTCTCTGGCAGGGATATCATTCTGTTTGGCGGTGGACTGTTTCTGCTGGCGAAATCAACACACGAAATTCACAACTGTTTCGAACCGGAAGACGAGGGTGCCCCGGCACTTATACGACGAGGTTTTTTCTTCACCCTGATTCAGATCGCGCTTCTGGATATTGTTTTCTCCCTGGACTCTGTCATCACCGCTGTCGGCCTGGCTGACGATGTATGGGTGATGGTGGCCGCCATCATGATCGCCGTGGGTGTAATGATGTTTGCCGCTGGCCCCATCGGCCAGTTTGTCAGCAATAACCCAACCTTTAAAATGCTGGCACTCAGCTTCCTGATTCTCATCGGTGTTTCACTGATGGCTGAAGGTCTGGACTTCCACATACCCAAGGGGTATATCTACTTCGCCATGGCCTTCTCACTCATGGTGGAAATGCTGAACCGCCGCATGAGCCAGAAACGGAGTCACTGATGTCACAAAAAGTTGTTCTGTTTGATATGGACGGTGTTATTGCTGATTCCTGGCAGGCATTTTATCCGGTCTTCAGTGAGTACCTGAACAAAACAGGTTTCAATGATCTGGTCAGTGAGGCTGTTCTACTGGAAATGTTTGAAGGCAATTTTTACCAGAATCTGCAAACGGCACTTCACCCCTGCCCGGTTAACCAGACAAACTTTCTTCAATTGAGCCTGGCGTTAACCACTGCGATCAAAAGCTGTTCCCCTTTTCCCGGAATAAAACAGGCACTGCAGCAGCTCAACCATCATTATCCTCTGTATCTGATAACCAATAACTTCAATGCTACCGCCAGTGTTTTTCTGGAAGAACACCGGCTGAATGTTTTTCAGGAAGTACTCGGTCTTGAAACACATCGGGACAAAACAGTAAAAATTGCCCGGATTCAGGCGCAATATCCCGACCACTCAGTTTTCTTTATCAGCGACACCCTTGGTGACATTCTGGAAGCCCGACAAACCGAAGCGGTGACCATTGCCATCAGCTGGGGCTGGCATTCACGCCAAACCCTTCTGCGAGGTTCACCCGACACAATCCTTGATACTCCAGACGAGCTGCTAGACTACATTATCCATTTCTAGTGTCGGACAATGAGATTTTCAGGATAATGAAATTATCGGGTCCAGCAAACACGCCACTGAATTTCAGGCATGAACTGTTCAACCTGAAAACACACCTCTTAACCGGCACCAGCCACATGATCCCGTTTATCGTTGCCGGTGGTGTACTGTTATCTCTTGCCGTTATGCTCAATGGTGAAGGAGCCCAGCCTGAATCGGGATTTCTGAAAGACCTCTGGGATATGGGCGTGGCAGGCTTTACACTGTTTATCCCCATACTGGGAGGCTACATTGCCTGGTCGATGGCAAGCCGCCCCGGACTAGCACCGGGAATGATTGGTGCCTGGCTGGCGGAAAGCTATGGTGGTGGTTTTCTGGGAGCCATCATTGTTGGCTTCATCGCCGGTTACATTGTCAACCTGCTGAAACGCATCCCCCTGCCTGGCGCCATGAAACCCATGGGGGCGATTTTCATTTACCCGCTGCTGGGTACTTTTCTGACCTCTGGCATTGTTATCTGGTTTATTGGCTACCCCATTGCACATCTGATGACCACCCTTAATGAATGTCTGTACAGCCTTGAGGGAACATCAAAAGTCCTTATGGGCGGTCTACTGGGTGCTATGACGGCCTTTGACATGGGGGGGCCTGTCAACAAAGTCGCCACCCTGTTTGCACAAACCCAGGTCAAGGATCACCCCTATCTTATGGGCGGAGTGGGTGTTGCTATCTGTACACCACCACTGGGTATGTGGCTTGCCACCGTTCTGGCACCGCTAAAATATTCAGGCGAAGAGCGTCAGGCAGGAAAAGCAGCGCTGATGATGGGCATGATCGGGATTTCCGAAGGCGCGATCCCCTTTGCCGTTGCCGACCCATTAAGAGTCTTACCTGCCATCGTACTCGGAGGCATCACCGGTAACATCATTGGTTTCAGTGCCGGAGTGTTAAACAATGCCCCCTGGGGAGGCTGGATTGTCTTGCCGGTCGTTGACGGACGCTGCTGGTATGTCTTTGCCACACTCACTGGCATGCTGGTCACCGCGATCACCGTCAATCTGTTTAAACCTGTAAAAACACTGACAAAATCAGATTTTATCGTGGATGCCGATAAAGGGTGATAACCTGATTGGAAGCCTGACCGGGAACGCATTGCAAACTTCTATTTATAAAGACACACCAGTTATGAAGACGCACTTATTATGAAGACACAGCAGCTTGTAGCCATCACTCCAGAAACTCATGACGTTACGTTATCAATAGCCTATGCCTCCAGGGATAATTTTACCGGCAAAGCCATTTATAAAAAGCCCCTGTGCTACCTGCATCAGGATGCCGTAGCAGGTCTGGAAAAAGCGATTGATATTCTGTCACCACTGGGCTTAAAGCTGAAAATATGGGATGCCTTTCGTCCGCAGGAGGCTCAGCAGTTATTGTTCGACCATACGCCTGATCCCATGTATGTTTCACACCCTCAAACCGGTACCTGCCCCCATTGCCGGGGGATCGCTATTGACCTGACCCTCACGGACAGTTTTGGTCAGGAGTTGGAGATGGGAACCGATTTTGATGATTTCCGCCCACTGGCTCACCACGGCAATGACCAGGTGTCAGAGAAAGCTCAGCACAACCGTCTGCTGCTGGCAGGCGTTATGAGTATTGCCGGTTTCAATCCGATCCAGAGTGAGTGGTGGCATTACCAGTTACCTGATGCCAACAACTACCCGCTCTATACCGAGGCAGAACTGCAGACCGGGATGATGTAGTCACTGCCCCCTGCAACCTGCTAGCTTTCGACAACTACATCTTCGTACTGGTGCAGCACCAGAAGCTCCACGCGTCGGTTGACGGCAGCCCGGGGCTCATCTTCATTCAGTAACTGACTGTCTGCCATGCCAGATACCGCTACAAACCGGCTGTTGTCCATGCCCAGATAGTTGAGGACCTCCCGAACATTGTTCGCCCTGGCATACGACAGAGTCCAGTTATTGCGATAGCTGTCTCCCGAGAATTGCGTAGAGTCTGTATGGCCAATAATCCTGATATCATGCCCGGACTTTTCCAGCAAAGGTCCCAGCTCAAACAGGATATCCTCAAAGAAATAAGTCAGCTCGTACTCTCCCAGCCTGAACATAGGCTGGTCATCGGTTTCCACCAGTTGAATCAGCAACCCCTCTTCCACTTCCTCCATGCGGAGGTTGTCCTGATATTGCTTGATTTTCAGCAGCTCAGCGACATAAGGGTTACTGAACTGGCTCTCTTCCAGCAGCAGATTGCCCTCTGCACTATCACTCTCTTCGTCCATCTCCATACGGGGTGGCTGCCAGTCTCCCAGGGTTTCATTAACAGACATTTCCAGATTGACAACGGAATGCCCTGTCGTAAAACTGGCGATTGCCCCCGGACCGGAGAAATAGCCTGACAAGCCTTCCCTCTGTTCGGCATCGGTAATAGAGACGATCCACAACACCATAAACAGCGTCATCATGGACATACAGAAGTCAGCCATCGCTCCCTTCCATGTACCCATCGTTTCTTCGTGGTTTCTTCTGAGACGACTCATGCCACCGCTCTCTGCAGCCTGCGCTCCAGCTCAACAAAGCTTGGCTGTACACCGGAATACAACACCCGGCGACCAGCATCCACGGCCACCAGAGAGTGACGACCACCACAGTTCGCCACCAGCGAGGCTTTAACGCATTCGAACAGCATGATTTCGTCTCTGATCGAGTGAGTCACCAGGTTCATCATAGGGGTCAGAATGCCATAACTGGACAACATCCCCAGCATGGTACCCACCATCGAACCAGCAACCGCCATACCCAGCACATCAATAGGACCCGACACCGAACTCATGGCGATAATAACACCCAGTACCGATGCTACGATGCCAAACCCCGGCGCGCAGTCAACCGCCCTTCGCAATGCCTGGACACTTTGCATCTGCTCTGCCTCAAAGGCCGCCAGCTCAGCTTCCAGCAACGCTTCCAGTTCCGGCGCGCTATTCTGACCAAGAATAGTAATACGCAGGTTGTCGCAGATATACGTTACCAGGCGTGTACTGGAGAGAAGACCGGACTCCTGAAACAGGTTGCTGTTCTCCGGTTCTTCAATATGTTCTTCCAGTGCCTGTCGCCCTTTCCGGCGGTCTGTCTGAAACAGGTCATACAACAGTTGCAGTAACTGCTCATAATCGTCCTTGTTGCGACGTTTACCAAGAACCGCATGGGACAGGTATTTCCAGGTAAGACCCAGCACATCGCCTGGCGTGGAAGAAAAAAATGCACCAGCGGTTCCACCTACCACAATCAAGATAAAAGCAGGTTGCCAGAGCGCACTCATCGACCCGTCACCCAGATAATAACCGCCAATCACACTGGTGATGGTCAGCAAAAAGCCTATCAGCTTCAGCATTTTTTACTCCCGGCAAAATACTGTTCTTCTAACTCATAGGAAAACGGAAGAATTTCATAAAATTTAAGCGATACGACAAAAATACCTTGAACAACCTGCCAATGCCTTACGAGGAGGGTTAATTAACGCTTCTTATCAAACGTCCAATTTCTGGTATACAGGAACCACAGTGAGTACCCGCTTTCAATTTAATGCCGACCTGAGCAGGTTCAGTCAATCCATCCGAGACGATTGCCCGACAGATAGAACGCTCTCCAACCCCAAAACAGGTACACACGGTTTTACCTTCACCCTCTCCCTGAGACGCAACAGCTGCCAGCAACTGCCAGCGTTGAGCGACTGTCCATTCTCTTTTCAGGAAAGCCTTCTGTAGCCAGCTTCGGTCACATAACACAGACTGCCTGCCGGCTATCAAAACACCCTGCAATACATTCTCATCAAACCATGCACAATGCACCACCCCCGAAACCGGATCACGATAATCAATACGGTCTTCACCCGGGTTCAGGTACTCAATCATACTTCTGTTGTCTGACAGCTCATAACGGAAACCTTGTTCCATACGAATCTCTGTCGCATAAGTGAACGCTTGCATATCCAGCTTTTTACGGGTCAGAAAAACACAGTGCCAGTTGAAATGACAGGGTTCCAGCTTTACCGGCGTATGTTTGAAGTCGGGCTGCCTGGAAAAAGGGTCAGTCAGCGGGTTAACCAGTGAACCAATCGCACCTGAACGGCTGTTGCTGCGATTCCAGTGCATTGGGGCAAACACCGTTCCCTGTCTGTTGCCCGTCGTTAATCTTACCTTCAGCACAGCCGTTCCGAACGCCGAAGATACACGACAAAATGACTGTTCTTTCAGACTGAACCGCTCTGCGTCTTCGGGGTGTACTTCAATAAACGGCTCATCAATATGCTGGCTCAGTCGGGCTGATAAGCCTGTTCTGGTCATGGTGTGCCAGTGGTCCCTGATGCGCCCGGTATTCAGCAACAGCGGATAATGGCTGTCAGTCTGGTTGCTTTGCCATTCAAACCGGGTAGGAATAAACCGGGCTCGACGATCCTCAGTAAAAAAAATTCCGTCAGTAAACAATCGCTTACGACCTGAAGGAGAACTCAACTGACTGTCTGACACTGGCCACTGTACCGGTTCCAGCTGGTCATAATCACTCTCTGTTAAACAGGCCAGAGCGCTGATATCAAAACCCCGTCGTTTACATGAATCATTATTTTCAAAGCCTGACAATGCCGCATGTTCACAAAAAATCTGGCTTGCACCGGAATAGTCAAACGCTTCTGAAAAGCCCAGCCTTGCAGCCACCTGACTGATAATCCACCAGTCTGGTCTGGCATCACCCGACATGGGAAACAGTGCTTTCTGCCTGGATATCCGGCGTTCGGAGTTAGTTACCGTACCGTCTTTTTCGCTCCACCCGGCAGCGGGCAAAAGAATATCGGCATACGCTGACGTATCGGTTTTTTCAATACAGTCTGAAACGACCACTGTCGGGCATTGAGCCAGCGCGGCAATACACTGGCTGGCATCCGGCATACTCACCAGGGGGTTGGTTCCCATAATCCAGATAAATTTAATATCCCCTTTCTCAATTGACCGGAATAAATCAACCGCAGTCCTGCCCGGTTTCTCAGCCATATTGGCTGCCTTCCAGAAGCGTCGAACCCGGTCTATATCATCCATATCAGAGAAATCCATGTGCGCCGCCAGCTGATTTGCCAGCCCACCCACTTCACGCCCGCCCATGGCATTGGGCTGCCCGGTTAAAGACAGCGGCCCGCTACCGGGCTGACCGATGCGCCCTGTTAGCAGATGGCAATTGAGAATGGCATTAACTTTATCCGTTCCTGAAACGGACTGGTTAACCCCCTGCGACCAGGCCGTCACCGTTTTATCCGTTCGGGCAAACCACTGATAAAAGGTTTCCACATCCGTGCTTTTCAGGCCACACAGCTCAGCCACAAGACGAACCGAACCCACACTGTCTTCTGCTGCTTTCAGGGCAGACTGCAACCCTGTCGTATGTTGACCAACATAGTCAGCATCCATTACTCCCCTGACCGATAAATCCAGCAACAGTCCGGCAAACAACGCGACATCCGTACCAGACTTAATCGACAGGTGCAGATCAGCAATATCACAGGTATCTGTCTTTCGAGGATCAATCACAACAACTTTCATTGCTGGTTGCTGCTGCTTCGCAGCACGAATTCGCTGAAACAGAACCGGATGACACCAGGCTGTGTTAGAACCCACTAACACCAGCAAATCACACAGTTCCAGGTCTTCATAACAGTTGGGTACGGTATCTGAACCAAAAGCACGCTTATGACCGGCAACGGTTGAAGCCATACACAGGCGGGAATTAGTGTCGATATTGGCGCTGCCAATAAACCCCTTCATCAGTTTATTGGCCACGTAGTAATCTTCGGTAAGCAGTTGCCCAGAGCCGTATAAAGCCACCGAGTCAGGGCCATACTGTTTAATGGTTCTGTGTAACCGGCTGACCACCTCGTCCAGGGCTTTATTCCAGTTGACTTTTTCACCGTCAACTACTGGCGTCAGCAATCGGTTCTCCAGCGAAACCGTTTCTCCCAGGGCGCTCCCTTTTGAGCACAGCCGACCAAAGTTGGCAGGATGATTTTCATTCCCCTGAATATCGACCAGATGAAGTTCCGGGTTACGAACCTCTGCTGTAATGCCACAACCTACCCCGCAGTAGGCACAAGTCGTGTGTACTGTCTTAGCCATTCGCATTCTTATTTATTGTTATTCCGATTAAGCTGCCGGTAAAAATCGTTGACCAAATATCAGGCATTGCCTGAATAAAGAAACATCGTCAGCACGGGTCATCAAAGTCTGATACCACAACCCGTCACTGACATCTCCATACAGCAGCACACCTTTTATGCGGTTGTCCCGAATGACTATTTTCCGGTAGACACCGTACTGCCGAGCGTCCACCAGCAGTTCCTCATCACCTTCCGCAGCAACAAATTCGCCACAGGAAAACAGGTCGATGCCATCTACCTTCAAACTCGTCGGAATAGGGACAGGTACAAACTCCCTGGACTGTCTGCCAAGCAGTTGCTCACTGACCACATACGCCTGCTCATATACTGGAGCCACCAGCCCGAATAACGAGTTCCGTAACTGTACGCACTCACCAAAAGCCAGAATCTCCGGGTCGGAAGTCTGCATCCATTCATTGACCAGTACCCCCCTGTCACACGCCAGCCCTGCTGCTTGCATAAGAGTAATATTCGGTCTGACACCGGCTGCCACTACTACCAGAGAAGCGTCCAGACATTCCGGCTGATCATACTCATTGATGATTTCAACCTGCCGGACAACTCCTTTGCTATCTGCGTCCCTGCCACCCGTAAACTGTTGCAGTCGTGCGCTACAGCGAAAGGCGATACCCCGGCTCTCCAGTTCCCGTCTAAGCATGTTGCCAGCAGTACCGTCCAGCTGTCGCCCAAGAAGTGTCGCGCTGTTATCCACCACCGTCACACTCATACCACGTTTTACCAGACCACTGGCACACTCCAGCCCTAACAGGCCACCGCCAATCACCACAGCACTGGCGTCTGGCTGCCTGCTGGCTTCCAGCATAGTGTCAACATCTTCGAGCTGCCGGAAAAACAGGATACCTTTCAGGTCTGAGCCGTTAACGGGAATAGAGACTGACAGGGAGCCGGTTGCCAGAATCAACTTATCGTAGGAGTGTCGTGTGCCGTCAGCGGTTTCAACCTGCTTCAGCTCCCTGTCAATGTCTGTCACCCTGTAACCACTGCCGGACAGAAGACTGATGCCGTGTTCCTGATACCAGCCTTCGGAGTGCAGCTCTATCGCCTCCCGCCCGATACTGCCTGCCAACAGTCTGGACAACTGGATACGGTTATATCCCGGATTGGATTCTTCTGACAGCACGACTATTTCATGGTCATGCCCCCCCTCTGCCAGATGCTCCAGCAGACGAACGGAGCCCATACCATTGCCAACCACCACCAGCTTCATATCATGCCACCCAATCAATGGCTGGCATCATAACCATCACCCGACCATCAACCACTTCAACGGGATAAGATTCCAGACAAACGCTTTCATCCTCAAGGCAAATGCCGGTCTCAAGATCAAAATGCTGTTTATAAACAGGCGACGCGACCACAATACGCCCCTCCAAATCGCCGGTAATTCCCCGGGATATCACATTGCAGCCACTAAATGGATCAAGGTTGCTGACAGCAAACATCTGACCATTCACCAGAAACAGCGCAACCTGACGATTATCGACCAGAGCACACGCCCCCAGTCCGTCTCTGATCTCATGAACTGAACAGACTTTTTTCCATACATTACTCATCACACTCTCCTTATCGCTATTCCCTTATCACTGGTTTCCTATAAGTCTGACCTTTTCAACCTGAGTAGCAGGCCGAATCTGCTCACGCTCCCTGACAAAAACGACATGACTGTCAGGCTGATCACTGTTCATAAAATGACTGAAACGTTTGAGTTTTTCGGAATCATCCAGTGTCGTTTTCCATTCACACTGGTAAGTGCCGATCAGGTGCGCCATCTCATTTTCAAGCTCTTCTGCAATTCCAAGGCTGTCGTCGATAATGACTTCCCTGAGGTAATCAAGGCCACCTTCCAGATTGCCGAGCCAGACCGAAGTTCTCTGCAGACGATCTGCGGTTCGGATATAAAACATCAGGAAGCGATCGATGTACTGTATCAGGGTGCTGTCGTCCAGGCCGGTGGCAAACAGATCGGCATGCCTTGGTTTCATGCCCCCATTACCTGCAACATAGAGGTTCCAGCCCTGTTCCGTTGCAATGACACCAACATCCTTGCTCTGAGCCTCGGCACATTCGCGGGTACAACCGGAAACCGCCATTTTTATTTTATGTGGAGACCGGACTCCGCGATAACGGTTCTCCACCCGGATTGCCATCCCAACACTGTCCAGCACACCATAACGACACCAGGTACTGCCGACACAGGACTTAACCGTTCGCAGAGATTTGCCATAGGCATGACCGGTCTCAAAACCAGCATCGACCAGCCGTTTCCAGATAGCGGGTAGTTGATGCAGCTGAGCACCAAACAGATCAATACGCTGCCCGCCAGTGATTTTGGTGTAGAGGTTAAAGTCCCGCCCTACTTCACCAATCACCAGCAGTTTTTCCGGTGTAATCTCCCCACCGGGAATCCTTGGCACCACGGAATAAGTGCCATCTTTCTGCATATTGCCGAGGAAATAATCGTTCGTATCCTGCAGAGGCGCATGTTCGTCCCGAAGAATATAATCGTTCCAGCAGGAGGCAATAATTGACCCAACTGTTGGCTTGCAGATATCACAACCGAGCCCGGTTCCATGTTTTTCAATCACCTCTGCAAAGGTTTTTAACTGCCCCACCCGCACCAGGTGATAAAGCTCCTGCCGGGAATAAGGAATGTGCTCACACAAATCCTTCTTAACTTCGACCCCCAGCTGCAACAACTCATGATCCAGCACCTGTTTCACCAGCTGTGCGCAACCACCACAGCCGGTACCCGCCGACGTTTCTGCCTTGAGAGTAGCCAGATCCTGACACCCTGCTGTAATGGCCTCCACCAGTTCGCCTTTACTGACATTGAAACAGGAACAGATCTGGGCAGACTCCGGCAGTACCGCCACCCCGACACCTGCTGAAGACTGACCCTCAACCGGGGGCAGGATCAGCTCTGCCGGATTATCTGGAGGACGTATGTCATTCAATACCATCTGCAGAAGTGTGCCGTACTCCTGAGCGTCTCCCACCAGTACCGCGCCCAGAACCTTTTTCTTGTTACCCGATACCACCAGCTTTTTATAAACTTCTTTCTCTTCATCAATAAACCGGTAACTCAGTGCGCCAGGCGTCCGGGCATGAGCATCGCCAATACTTGCGACCTCCACCCCCATCAACTTCAGTCGGGTGCTCATATCGGCTCCCTGAAACAGAGCCATCCCGTCGTGCAACAGTTGGTCAACAACCACCTGTCCCATTTGATACCCCGGTGCGACCAGACCATAAATCCGGTTATTCCAGAGCGCACACTCACCAATGGCAAAGATGCGCGAATCGGATGTACGGCACTCGTTGTTAATTACAATGCCGCCTCTTTCACCGATGTTCAGACCGCACTGCCTTGCCAGTTCATCCCTGGGGCGAATGCCCGCTGAAAAAAGAATCAGGTCAGTGTTCAGGTGTTCGCCATCGGCAAACTGCATCTGGTGTACGGCCTTATCACCCTCAACAATCTGCCGGGTGTTTTTGCCGGTATGAACCGTTACTCCCAGCGCTTCAATCTTGTGCTGCAGCATGGCACCACCGCCCTCATCCACCTGCGCAGCCATAAGCCCTGATGCAAATTCGACGACATGTGTTTCCAGACTCAGGTCTTTTAATGCTTTAGCGGCTTCAAGACCCAGCAAACCACCACCGACCACCGTACCGGACCGGCAGGATTCAGCGGCAGACTTTATGGCATCAAGATCATCAATGGTTCGATAAACAAAGCAGTTAGGTCTGTCATGCCCACTGACAGGAGGAACAAACGGATAAGAACCGGTAGCCAGCACCAAATGATCATAAGGCTGCTCAACTCCGCCGCTGGTCATCACTTTTCCAGATGCGCGATCAATGACTTCTACCCGGTCATTCAGAATCAGCCTGAGCCCCGGTTGCTGATAAAAGCCATCAGACACCATGGACAGCTCTTCAGCAGAACGTCCGGAAAAGTACTCTGATAAATGAACTCTGTCGTATGCAGGCCGACTCTCTTCACCAAAGACAATGACTTCAAACTGATTCAGACCACCGGCTTCAACCAGCTGTTCCAGAAAGCGATGGCCGACCATGCCATTGCCGACAACCACCAGCGTTTCCTTGTTACTCATTACCCATGTTTCCCACATCTTTTTGTTTACAGGGAACTGTGCAAGGTGTGTGCCAGACAGGTTTAGTCCGGAAGATTATTGGGGAAAAGAAGAAAAAATACGCCGCTTAGGCTGGCGAGCGCACAAAAAAAGTGCAATTAAACCGGGCAAGGCACTGAATTAACTCCCTGCGCCGCTGAATTGCAATTCTTACTGTCAGGAAACCGAAGGTTCCTCATCATCATAATGTGAAAGCTGTTCGACCCGGCCATTAACTTTATCAAACAGGGTTTCCATGGTTTTCGATGGCCTTCTGCCCAGGTAGCTGAACACCATCACAGCCAGAGTTGCAGCAATAATTCCCGGGATAATTTCATAGAGGTCATACCAGCCACCCTGCTGCTGCTTCCACCACACGACGGTCAGGCCACCAGCCACAATACCCGCTAATGCCCCTATGCCGTTCATCCGTCGCCAATACAGCGACAGTATCAGCACCGGACCAAAGGCTGCACCAAAGCCTGCCCAGGCGTAGGACACCATACCCAGCACCGAATGGTCAGGATTAAGCGCCAGCCAGGTGGCAATCACAGCAATCCCCACCACGGCGATACGTCCAACCAGAAGCACTTCTTCCTGAGGGGCGTTGCGGCGGAAAATATCCCGGTAAAAGTCTTCTGCAAAAGCCGTTGAACAAACCAGTAACTGCGAGTCCGCAGTACTCATGATGGCAGCCAGAATAGCGGCCAGAAGAATACCGGCAATCACCGGATGGAACAGTGTATTCACCATCAACATAAAAATTGCTTCGGGGTCATCAAGGCTAATCCCAGTTCTCTGTGTGTAAACCGCACCCGCGAGGCCTACCAGCAAAGCACCCAACATGCAGATGCCCGTCCAGCTCACGGCTATTCTGCGAGCCAGCACCAGCTGTCCTTCAGACTGAATCGCTTTAAAGCGAGCCATGATGTGGGGCTGGCCAAAATACCCAAGTCCCCAGCCTAACAGGGATAACACCGTTATCACGGACAACGTTTCGCCTTCGACAGTGGTTAACACACTTAACAGTTCGGGGTTGATCCGCTGCAACTCCTGAAAAACCGTATCAGCCCCGCCACTGGCTTCAAGGGCAGCAACCGGTACCACCAGCAGGGCGGCAGCCATTAATAGTCCCTGAATTAAATCCGTCCAGCAGACAGCCAGAAAACCACCATACAGCGTGTAGGAAATCACGCTGACCATGCCAATAATGACTGCCCAGTGATAATCAATGCCAAACACCGATTCAAACAGTTTGCCGCCGGCCACCAGGCCAGAGCTGGTATAAAAAAGGAAGAAGATCAAAATAAAAATCGCCGAGACAGGTTGCAACAATCCTTTTCTGTCTTCAAAACGATTGGCAAGAAACTCAGGTAACGTTAAAGCGTCATCAGCCAGAGCGCTGTAGGTTCTCAGACGGCGCGACACAATCAACCAGTTCAGCCAGGTGCCTCCCAGTAAACCGGCCGCCAGCCAGAACGCCTCAAGGCCAGCTGCAAAGGCGTAACCAGGCAGTCCCAGCAGTAACCAGCCACTCATATCAGACGCCCCGGCACTTAACGCCGCTGACCATGGCCCAAGGGAACGCCCGCCAAGAAAATAATCGGAAGAACTCAGAGTCCGACGCCAGGCAAACAGGCCGACAAGCAGCATCAATCCAAAGTAAACCAGGAAGGTTAACAGAATCAGGTTATTATCAGTCATCGTCGTTACCGGATTAAGTGATTAGAACGACTGCTTTTCTAAAACGGCTTATCTAAATAAAGTTAGTCCACTTCTCTGTATTTCGTCATATTTGTTCAGTTTTTAATAACTGTATGAATTAAAAGGCTCTCTTAAAAAACAGTGTCAGCTCATTAATTTCGACCATGCTCCCGACAATACAGTTGACTACTTTCCCTTAGCAGGTCAGAAAGGACAGGCAGAGTGGCTTTTATTGCAATGCTTCACCATGAAGCAGCTATCCTTATTGTCCGACGATAAATTGCCCGACGATAAATTGCCCGACGCAAAATTGCCCAGCGCCAGACAAGTACTTGTCAGTTGGCCTGAAACTCTTTATATCTTTAAAGACAAGGTTAACCAATGCTACCGCAGTCACCGTGTACAACCGGCGCTGCTTACGGATTCAATTTATGCCCGAGCATCAGCATCTTATGCCCAAACCCCAGATGATCAGCCTCAAAGACTGTAGCCGGGTATGGATTAACGTAAACCTGGCAACGTTTGACCCGGCCCTGTCAGATGCCTACGGCGTTCAGACAAAATGCGCTCTCGGTGTTCAGGATGGTCGCATCGCCTGCATTGAGCCAATGTCGTCTGTCACCGCAACTTCACTGCCCTATGATGTCATCGACGGCCATAATGGCTGGTTGACTCCGGGGTTAATTGACTGCCACACCCACCTGGTCTTCGGCGGTAACCGGGCCAACGAATTTGAACAGAGGCAGCAGGGCAAGTCCTATCAGGAAATCGCCAGAAAAGGCGGAGGAATTCTGTCCACCGTCAGGGCAACCCGGGTTCGCTCCAGAGAACAGCTGATTAAATCTGCTCTGCCCAGACTTGAGGCACTGATCAAGGAAGGGGTAACAACGGTTGAAATCAAATCGGGTTATGGGCTGAACCTTCCCGATGAAATCAAAATGCTGGAAGTCGCCCGGGAACTGGGTAGAAGGGTTCCCATCCGGGTTAAAACCACTCTGCTGGCTGCCCACGCCCTGCCCCCAGAGTACGCCGGAAGAGCCGATGACTACATCGATCTGGTGTGCAATGAAATCATTCCCACGGTGGCTGAACAAGGTCTGGCAGACGCTGTCGACGTATTCTGTGAAACCATTGGCTTCAACCTGAAACAGTGCGAACGGGTGTTTCACACCGCACTTGACCACAACCTTGCTATCAAGGGTCATACCGAGCAGCTCTCATTGACCCATGCCAGCTCTCTGGCCGCTTCAATGGGCGCCCTGTCCTGTGATCATCTGGAATATCTGGATGAAACCGGTGCTGTGGATCTGGCTCAGTCAGGGACTGTCGCTGTTCTGCTGCCCGGTGCTTTTTACTACCTGAAACAGAGCAGAAAGCCTCCCATCGAACTGCTTCGCCGCTTCAAAGTGCCTATGGCGGTTGCCACCGATATTAACCCCGGCAGCTCGCCCCTGGCTTCAATCCGGCTGATGATGAACATGAGCTGTATTCTGTTTCAACTGAGCGCAGCCGAAGCCATTGCCGGAACAACCCGGGAAGCTGCCCGGGCGCTGGGTATCATTGATAACTTCGGCACTATTGAAGTGGGCAAAATCGCAGACCTTTGCTTATGGGATACTAACCACCCCAACGAATTGCCATACGAGCTGGGTCACTCACCGTTACAACAGCGCATCCTTGGTGGAGACATTGCTCATGGGGATAGCTTATGGACATAGTTATGGACATAGTTTATGAGTGCTGAGTCGGCTAAACCTGGACTGGCCCGCCCTGATCCCAAAGCGTATCAGGAAAAACTGCCCGACATGTCCCTGTGGCATGGCAGAATTGATGAAGAAACTGTTCCGGAATGGGCTCTGCGCTGGCATCAGAAGGTTAACAATTATTCAGGCCAGTCAGCATTACCCGGTGTTACCCTTGCAGGTTTTGCTTCCGACGAAGGCGTACGCAGAAACAAGGGACGCCCCGGAGCGGCTTCAGGCCCGGATACTCTGCGCAGAGCTTTGGCAGGACAACCATGGAACCGTGACCAGCCAGTATACGACAGCAGCACGATCATTTGCCGGGGTGGCAACCTGGAAGCCGCACAGCAGGCCTTTGCCCTTCACATCTCAAAACTGCTGGATAACCAGCAGTTACCAATTGGATTGGGAGGTGGTCATGAAATCGCCTGGGCCAGCTACCAGGGGCTTATTCATCACTTGCATCCTGAACAGAAGCCCAACGTTGGCATTATCAATTTTGACGCACACTTTGATTTGCGAAAACCCGATCAGGCAGGTGCCAGCTCCGGCACCCCGTTCTGGCAGATAGCGGATTATGCCAGACAACAACAACTGCCCTTTCACTACCTTTGCCTTGGTGTAAGCCGCAACAGCAACACCCGGGTGCTGTTTCAAAGAGCCAGAGCTCTGGGCGTCGATTTTCACTACGACGATGATATGACCATTCTCCAGCTGAATACACTGACTGACGCACTGTCCCGGTTTATTGATAAAGTCGACCATGTTTACCTGACCATCGACCTTGATGGGTTTCCTGCCGCACTGGCTCCCGGTGTCAGCGCACCAGCCAGCCGGGGTATTCCGCTGGAAGTGGCGGAACCTCTGCTGAAAGACATCCGGGATTCAGACAAGCTTCGACTGATTGACATCGCCGAGTTCAACCCAAACTATGATATTGATCATCGAACCTCAAGGCTGGCTGCCCGGTTGATTCATTTGCTGACTCTTCAAGAACCGATTCTTTAGGAAACTATGAGTTATGACAAATAATAACTGCTTAAAAACGGACAGCTCAAGGACGGACACTTCCCGAATAATCTCAGCCCCAACCGGCTCAACGCTGATCACTAAAAGCTGGTTAACCGAAGCCCCGTTACGAATGCTGATGAACAACCTTGACCCGGCGGTGGCAGAAAAGCCTGAAGAGCTGGTCGTCTATGGTGGCATTGGTCGTGCAGCAAGAAACTGGCAGTGCTTTGACAAAATTGTCGAGGTACTCAAACGATTAAACGAAGATGAAACCCTGCTGATTCAATCCGGCAAACCCGTTGGTGTATTTCCAACCCACGCTGACGCCCCCAGAGTACTGATTGCCAACTCTAACCTGGTACCACACTGGGCAAACTGGCAGCACTTCAATAAGCTCGACCAGCAGGGCTTAATGATGTACGGACAGATGACAGCAGGTTCCTGGATCTATATTGGCTCCCAGGGCATCGTCCAGGGAACTTATGAAACCTTTGTCGCTATCGCCGACCAGCACTTTTCAGGCAGTGCTGCCGGTAAATGGATTCTGACAGCCGGTCTGGGCGGCATGGGAGGCGCTCAACCCCTGGCTGCGACCATGGCTGGTTTCTCTATGCTGGCGGTTGAGTGCGATGAGAGCCGAATTGATAAACGCCTTGAGACGGGCTATCTGGATCGAAAAACAACAAACCTTGATGAAGCCCTGGAGTGGGTGCAAACCGCCTGCAAACAGAAACAACCACTGTCTGTAGGGCTGCTGGGTAATGCTGCGGACATTCTGCCGCAACTCTTGTCCAACAAAAAGGTTTTACCCGATGTCGTAACCGACCAGACCAGCGCCCACGACCCACTGAATGGTTACCTGCCTTCAGGCTGGAGCCTTGAAAAAGCCAGACAAGCCAGACAGCAAAACCCGGAAGACTTAAACGCCGCCGCCCGTTCATCCATTGCCACCCATGTTCAGGCCATGCTTGAATTTCAGAAAAACGGCTCGGTGGTCGTTGATTACGGCAACAATATCCGCCAGGTCGCTCTCGAAGAAGGGGTCCAGCACGCATTCAATTTTCCCGGTTTTGTTCCAGCCTATATACGCCCTTTGTTCTGTGTGGGTAAAGGCCCTTTCCGCTGGGCTGCCCTTAGCGGTGACCCTGAAGATATTTACAAAACCGATGCCAGAGTCAAAGCGCTTATCCCTGACGATAAACACCTCCACAACTGGCTGGATATGGCTAAAGAAAGAATTCATTTTCAGGGGCTGCCAGCCCGAATCTGCTGGGCAGGGCTTTCTGACCGGACGCGTCTGGGGCTTGCCTTTAATGCCATGGTCAGAAGCGGAGAGCTGTCGGCTCCTGTTGTGATTGGCAGAGATCATCTGGATTCCGGCTCTGTCGCCTCCCCCAATCGTGAAACAGAATCAATGCTCGATGGTTCTGATGCCGTATCCGACTGGCCACTGCTGAACGCACTACTGAATACCGCCAGTGGGGCGACCTGGGTCAGCCTTCACCACGGTGGCGGTGTCGGCATGGGCTTCAGTCAGCATGCCGGTGTAGTGATTGTCTGCGATGGAACTGAAGCGGCAGACCGCCGTATCGCCAGAGTCCTGAACAATGACCCTGCTACGGGTGTCATGCGCCATGCTGACGCCGGTTATCAGGAAGCCATAGACTGCGCCCGGCAGGGCCAGCTGGATTTGCCCATGCTGGAGGAACAATAATTTGTCGCAGCTGATAACTCTGACACCCGGCACATTAAGCTTTGAAACCTTACGGACCGTCTATGAGCAACCCATCCGGTTAACGCTCTCACCAGATTGCCACCAGGCTATAAACAACAGTGTTCAGGTGGTTGCGGATATCATTGCCAGTGATAAAACCGTTTACGGCATCAATACAGGCTTTGGTCTGCTGGCAAATACCCGCATTCCCTCAGATCAGCTGGAAACGCTTCAGAACAGTATTGTTCTCTCTCACGCTGCCGGTACGGGTGAACGCCTGAGTGACCCTCTGGTACGCCTGATTATGGTGCTGAAGCTGAACAGCCTGTCCCGGGGCTTTTCCGGCATTCGTTTGAAAGTCCTTGAAATGCTGGTTGAACTGGTCAACCACGGTATCTACCCCTGTATTCCCTCTCAGGGCTCGGTGGGTGCATCGGGAGACCTTGCACCACTGGCACATATGGCTATGACTCTTTTAGGCGAAGGGGATGTGCGCCATAAGGGGCAACAGATAAGTGCCAGAGATGGCCTGGCTATCGCCAATCTCTCCCCCGTTAAACTGGCACCAAAAGAAGGTCTGGCACTTCTGAATGGTACCCAGGTATCCACGGCATTAGCGCTACAGGGACTCTTTGAAGCAGAAGACCTCTTCAATGCCGCCCTGTTAGCAGGCAGCCTGAGTGTTGAAGCAGCTCTGGGCAGTCGTAAACCTTTTGATGCCCGTATTCATGAAGCCAGGGGACAGCAGGGTCAGATCGACACAGCAGAACTCTATCGACATATTCTTGAACCTGAGACAGAAATATCCCGGTCGCACACAAACTGTAAAAAAGTTCAGGACCCTTATTCACTTCGTTGCCAGCCTCAGGTGATGGGGGCATGTCTGACTCAGCTTCGACACTGCTGCGACATTCTCCTCACCGAAGCAAATGCCGTCTCTGACAACCCTCTGGTTTTCTACGACGAGGGGGAAATTCTTTCTGGTGGTAACTTTCATGCTGAACCGGTCGCCATGGCTGCAGATATTCTGGCTCTGGTCATTGCAGAAACTGGCGCTCTGTCAGAACGACGGACAGCTTTGCTGATCGACAGTCAATTATCTGGCCTTCCTGCTTTTCTGGTTGAAAACGGCGGTGTGAACTCCGGCTTTATGATTGCCCAGGTGACAGCGGCAGCTTTGGCCAGTGAAAACAAGATGCTGGCACACCCGGCCAGTGTGGACAGCCTGCCCACCTCTGCCAACCAGGAAGACCATGTTTCCATGGCAACCCATGCAGCCCGCCGCCTGCAGGCTATGAATAGCAATGTCAGGGGAATTGTTGCGATTGAACTGCTGGCAGCCTGTCAGGGGGTTGATTTTCGCAGACCTCTGAAAACATCCGGTACGCTGGAGCAGGTTTATAATGAAGTTCGCCGGTTTGTTCCTTTCTACGATAAAGATCGGTTTTTCGCACCAGACATTGAAAGCATCAAACAGCTACTCATCACTAAGAAAATTGTTTCACAGCTCCCTCAAAAAACATTACTGACTTTATAAATACGTCTTCGTAATTAAGCTATGTTTTATTAGAAAGAACGCTTATCTGGGTAATGGGGAACTCTCGATGCAACCAAGTAATACAACCGGTACCACAGGTACAGCCGGGCTGGAGCATTTTTATCCTGGAATGGATGATCAACATACCCTCAACAGCAAAGGCGAATTTGTCAACCTATCCGTCCGCAAAGTAGAAAATACCGTCAATAAGCTTATCAGCAATCGAAATAATCAGTTACAACAAGTTCAGAACGCCACACAAACGTCAGTTTATGAACGACGTATAAAAATTCTTAAAAAACACGGTGATTTCCATACCTCAACTGAACGCCTGAACAATAATAGCCACAAAGGGAGAAAGGGTAAATTAGGTATTATTGATGATAAAGTGCTTAAAGAGAATATTGATGCCATTAAAGACATAGCGACAGACAAGCTTGCTGATAAACCAATAGGTAACGACAAAGATAATAAAATTGTGGTCAGTAAAAAAGGGTTAAAGAAGCGTGCTCAAGAGGATCTTTCAATATTTTTTTCCCAGTCTATTGATGAAGCCAAAACACCCCAGACACTCCAGACACTCCACCATTTTATTAGCAAGGAAGCAAAAGAGAACGGAATTACTTCTAAACAGTTATCAGCACTAAACAAAGCACTCATAAATAAAGCCGATGATATGACCAGAGCATTACCACAGACTCTTCTATCAGCTTCTAAAAAAGATAATCAGCCCTCTCACAAAACAGAAACTAAAAAACTTCAATATGTTCACGATTTGCACTCAATGCTAAATACTGTCGCTCCAGGAGTATTGAAAGTTCACAAAAGCACTATCCACAAAGAAGCCGTCAAAGCCTTTATCAACGCAACCAATCACCTTGAACCACACAGCTCCAGCTTTGGTGAAACGCGAAAAATATTAGAAGGTATAGAATCAGATAAAAAAGAACTTCTTCAGCCAGTACTCAATGCGACGAGTAAAGATACGCAGCAGGTTAATAGGACCTTAGTCAGGATAAATGAGGCGATAGAAAATACTGTCAAAGTGATGAAAAACCAGCTTGCTCAGATTAAAAATAGAACTCAGGACCTGCAAACAGCAGCCAAACAGCTTTCAGGGTATCAGCAAGATCTGAGTAAATTGACAACAAAATTAAAAGCAAAGGTTCGGGATCTGGAGTCTAAAGAGTCAGAATATACCCAGCTCAGAGACAACGCTGGCTCTAAGCTAAAGCGACGATTTAACGTATCTTATCAATGGGCACGTCGGGCCAACAGGATTGAAAAAAATAAGCTTGGCGCTCAAAAGGAGCAATTACAACAACAGTTTAAGGAGTTGAAAGGGGAAATTCTGGATCAAAAAAGACAATATGCTTACCTGAGAGCAGAGCTTAGAAACATTCACAAGAAATTTTCTGACAGCCAGGATGTATCATCTGGAGATGCCATCGATCCTCGTTCAGCGGTAGGGAACACTAAGTTTGATGAAATATTATCAGGTCTGGAAGCTCGAAACGAAATTGATGAGTCTGATGTAGTAACCGCACATCAATATTTCTCAACACTTGCTCAATCCGATGTACCAGAAGAGACTATCGAAAGAATGGCTGCAAAATATAAGCAACTTGTAGAAAAAGAAAGCTTTGATGGTTATCAAGCGCTCTGGGTAATCTCTAACAGCTATACAGATTCGTCAGGAAGCAACTTTGAAGATGACTGTGCCAAAGAAATTGCCTACCTGACCGAGCAGGCACAACTCACCCCTGCCCACAGCCCCAAACTCCACAGAAAAACAGTTAATCAGCCTGAGTCATTGCAGCTGGAATCCCGATTGGCAAAAGTAAACTCTTTGGATACAGCAGACTATTCAAACAGCGGTATAGCAAATTATGTGAAAGAAATGTCAGAACAAAACCCTCAGCTTAAAGCTGAAATCAATGAAATCTGCGAGTTTTATCTTGATGGACTGGAAAATGATCTGAAAGCCTTTGACAACAACTCAACAGGCTTTAATGAGTTATTCGTCGATCATTACACTGCCCTTGGAGTAGGAATAAGAGCATTAGTAGATGATCATTCATCAGCCAAAGACGCCTGTTCCCAAATGGCAAATTATCTTCAAGAACGCGAAGAAGAGTTAAACAGGACAAGTCACTTATAATTTTTTGCGGCATTGTATTCTTCCCCCATACAGCAAAAACCCCAATCGATATCTCGACTGGGGTTTTCTTAATTAGTGCCTGACGATGACCTACTCTTTTATGCCCTTCAGGGTACACATGGGCTCTTCCATAAAAAGCCCACACTGCCATCGGCGATGTGTCGTTTTTTTTCCACACATAGCAAAAACCCTGACAGATTTCTCTATCAGGGTTCTCTAATAAGTGCCTGGCGATGACCTACTCTCACATGGGGAATCCCCACACTACCATCGGCGATGTGTCGTTTCACTTCCGAGTTCGGGATGGGATCGGGTGGTTCCAACACTCTATGGTCACCAGGCAAAACTGGTTTGAGTCTCTAGTGTCTAGAAGCTAGTTACTAGTTACTCTGGAATCTTCAACTTAAGCTGTATTTCTTGCTCTACACTCTCTAGCGTATGGCTCTGGTGTTAACCAGATCGCTTTGGCGTTATATGGTCAAGCCTCTCGAGTCATTAGTACTGGTTAGCTCAACGCCTCACAACGCTTACACACCCAGCCTATCAACGTCGTAGTCTTCAACGTCTCTTATGTGGTCTCTAGGACCAAGGGAAGTCTCATCTTGAAGGGGGCTTCCCGCTTAGATGCTTTCAGCGGTTATCCCGTCCGAACTTAGCTACCGGGCAATGCGTCTGGCGACACAACCCGAACACCAGTGGTTCGTCCACTCCGGTCCTCTCGTACTAGGAGCAGCTCTCCTCAAACTTCCAACGTCCACGGCAGATAGGGACCGAACTGTCTCACGACGTTCTAAACCCAGCTCGCGTACCACTTTAAATGGCGAACAGCCATACCCTTGGGACCGGCTTCAGCCCCAGGATGTGATGAGCCGACATCGAGGTGCCAAACACCGCCGTCGATGTGAACTCTTGGGCGGTATCAGCCTGTTATCCCCGGAGTACCTTTTATCCGTTGAGCGATGGCCCTTCCATTCAGAACCACCGGATCACTAAGACCTACTTTCGTACCTGCTCGACATGTACGTCTCGCAGTCAAGCTGGCTTGTGCCTTTACACTAACCGCACGATGTCCGACCGTGCTTAGCCAACCTTCGTGCTCCTCCGTTACTCTTTGGGAGGAGACCGCCCCAGTCAAACTACCCACCACACAATGTCCCCGATCCCGGTAAGGGACCTGGGTTAGAACCTCAATATTGCCAGGGTGGTATTTCAAGGTTGGCTCCATGCAGACTGGCGTCCACACTTCAAAGCCTCCCACCTATCCTACACAAGCAACATCAAGATCCACTGTGAAGCTGTAGTAAAGGTTCACGGGGTCTTTCCGTCTAGCCGCGGATACACTGCATCTTAACAGCGATTTCAATTTCACTGAGTCTTGGGTGGAGACAGCGTGGCCATCGTTACGCCATTCGTGCAGGTCGGAACTTACCCGACAAGGAATTTCGCTACCTTAGGACCGTTATAGTTACGGCCGCCGTTTACCGGGGCTTCGATCAAGAGCTTCGCCTAAGCTAACCCCATCAATTAACCTTCCGGCACCGGGCAGGCGTCACACCGTATACGTCCACTTACGTGTTAGCACAGTGCTGTGTTTTTAATAAACAGTCGCAGCCACCTGGTATCTTCGACCAGCCGGTGCTTACGGGGCAAGCCCTTCACACCAGCCGGCGCACCTTCTCCCGAAGTTACGGTGCCATTTTGCCTAGTTCCTTCACCCAAGTTCTCTCAAGCGCCTTGGTATTCTCTACCTGACCACCTGTGTCGGTTTGGGGTACGGTCCCTTTTGACCTGAAGCTTAGAAGTTTTTCCTGGAAGCATGGCATCAACCACTTCCCCACCGTAGTGGGTTCGTCATCAGTTCTCGGCATAAGTGGTTCCGGATTTGCCTGAAACCACAGCCTACGACCTTAAACAGGGACAACCATCGCCCTGCCGGCCTAGCCTTCTCCGTCACTCCGTCGCAGTCAAAAGGGGTACAGGAATATTAACCTGTTTCCCATCGATTACGTCTTTCGACCTCACCTTAGGGGCCGACTCACCCTGCGCCGATTAGCGTTGCGCAGGAACCCTTGGTCTTCCGGCGAGGGAGGATCTCACTCCCTTTATCGTTACTCATGTCAGCATTCGCACTTGTGATACGTCCAGCATGCCTCCCGGCACACCTTCAACCGCTTACACAACGCTCCTCTACCGCTCAATACTAAGTATTGAACCCGTAGCTTCGGTGAATAGTTTGAGCCCCGTTACATCTTCCGCGCGAGCCGACTCGACCAGTGAGCTATTACGCTTTCTTTAAAGGGTGGCTGCTTCTAAGCCAACCTCCTGGCTGTCTGGGCCTTCTCACATCGTTTCCCACTTAACTATTACTTTGGGACCTTAGCTGACGGTCTGGGTTGTTTCCCTTTCCACGACGGACGTTAGCACCCGCCGTGTGTCTCCCTTGATTGCACTCATCGGTATTCGGAGTTTGCATGGGGTTGGTAAGTCGGGATGACCCCCTAGCCCAAACAGTGCTCTACCCCCGATGGTGAGACAAGAGGCGCTACCTAAATAGCTTTCGAGGAGAACCAGCTATCTCCGGGCTTGATTAGCCTTTCACTCCTATCCACAAGTCATCCCCTGGCTTTTCAACGACAGTGGGTTCGGTCCTCCAACCAGTGTTACCTGGTCTTCAACCTGCTCATGGATAGATCGCCCGGTTTCGGGTCTATACCTTGCGACTATG